>CAYTRH010000036.1:0-20411 GCA_964440155.1 uncultured Thiobacillus sp.
CAGGGTCGACTTGCCGACGTTGGGCAGGCCGACGATGCCGCATTTGAGGCTCATGATGTCTCCGGTGGAACAGGTTTGGTGTTGGCCCGCTGGACCGCCGCGTTCCAGTCACCCTGGTGCGCCAGCGGCCACAGTGCCAGCGCGCGCGCCAGCGCGTGGTCGATGTCGGCGCGCTCTTCGCGCCGCGGCGGCTTGAGCACGTAGTTCACCACCTCGTTGCGATCGCCGGGATGACCGATGCCGATGCGCAGCCGCCAGTAGTCCTGCGTGCCCAGATGGGCGCTGATGTCCTTGAGTCCGTTGTGGCCACCGGCACCGCCGCCGAACTTAAGGCGCAGCTCGCCGGGCGGGATGTCGAGTTCGTCGTGCGCCACCACGATCTCGGCCGGTTCGATACGATGGAAGCGCGCCAGCGCGCCCACCGCAAGCCCGGAACGGTTCATGTAGGTCTGCGGCAGCAGCAGCCACAGCCGGCCGGCGCGGGCGTGCGCGACCAGGCCGTGGAAGCGCGCCTCGCGCGCAAAGGTGGCACCCAGGCGCGCGGCGAGTTGCTCACAAAACCAAAACCCGGCGTTGTGCCGGGTTTCAGCATACTCGGCGCCCGGGTTGCCGAGACCGACCAACAGGCGCGGCGGGGGGCGCATCGGCCCGACGGACGCCGTCAGGCGCCCGCACCCTCGCCTTCGCCGGCGCCGCCACCGCGTACCACCAGAATGTTGGCCACGCTGTGGTCCTCGCCGCGATGCAGCGCGACCAGTTCGACGCCCTCGGGCAGCTTGAGGTCGGACAGATGGATGGACTGCCCCATTTCCAGCTTGGACAGGTCGACCTCGATGAACTCCGGCAACTGTCCGGGCAGGCAACTGATCTCGACCTCGGTAAGGATGTGGCTGACCACGCCGCCGCCCAGCTTGACCCCGGGCGCGATGTCACCGTTGATGAAGTGCAGCGGCACCTTGGTGTGCAGCTTTTCGCCGGCCGCCACACGCTGGAAGTCGACGTGCAACACCTGACGCTTGTAGGGGTGCATCTGGTAGTCGCGCAGCAACACGGATTCCTTGGCGCCATCGACGTTGAGCGTGAGCAGCGAGGAATGGAAGGCCTCGTTGGCCAGGCTCAGATAGAGCTCCTTGTGATCCAGGTCCACGGCCTGGGGCGCCTTGCCGGCGCCATAGACGATGCCGGGTACCCGGCCGGCGCGGCGCAGGCGGCGGCTCGCTCCGGAACCCTGCGCGTCACGCTTGGTGGCATTGATTTCGATCTGCATGTTTCACTCCTGGGGTTGACGAGATTGCGCGTCCGCGACCAGACGCGCCGGGAAAACAGCGCACTATTCGATGAACAGCGAGCTGACGGAAGCTTCGTCGCTGATGCGACGGATGGTCTCGGCCATCAATTCGGCGACCGACAACTGGCGGATGCGCGGCGACGCGCGGGCGTCGTCGCGCAGCGGGATGGTATCGGTCACCACCAGTTCGTCCAGCGCGGACTGGTTCACGCGCTCCACCGCGCTACCGGACAGCACGGCATGCGTGCAATACGCCAGCACCTTGCTGGCGCCGTGATTCTTCAGCGCCTGCGCCGCCTCGCACAGCGTGTTGGCGGTATCGACCATGTCGTCCATGATCAGGCAGGTGCGATCGCGCACGTCACCGATGATGTTCATGACCTTGGCGACGTTGGGCTTGGGCCGGCGTTTGTCGATGATGGCCAGATCGCACTCCAGGCGCTTGGCCACGGCGCGCGCGCGCACCACGCCACCGACGTCGGGCGAGACGACGATCAGGTCCTCGTAGTTCTGTTTCCAGATGTCGCCCATGAGGATGGGCGTGGAATAGATGTTGTCCACCGGGATGTCGAAGAAGCCCTGGATCTGGTCGGAATGCAGGTCCATGGTCAGCACGCGGTTGACGCCGACCACGGTGAGCATGTCTGCCACCACGCGGGCGGTGATCGGCACGCGCGCGGAACGCACGCGCCGGTCCTGGCGGGCATAACCGAAATAGGGAATGGCGGCGGTGATCCTGCCGGCCGAGGCGCGCCGCAGCGCGTCCACCATCAACATGATCTCCATCAGGTTGTCGTTGGTCGGCTGGCAGGTCGATTGCAGCACGAACACGTCCTTGCCGCGCACGTTCTCCATGATCTCGACATTGGTCTCACCGTCGGAGAAACGACCCACGGTGGCGCGTCCCAGGCGGATATTGAGGCGGCGCGCCACATCCTCGGCAAGCTTGGGATGGGCATTGCCGGTGAATACCATCAAGCTGTCGTATGCCACTGCGAACTCCAGGCGATCCAACCACCGGCGCCATCGGGCACCGCAACCACGACCCGGCGCCTGGCGGCGCCGCGAAAACAAAAAGCGTGCGGTATGTACCGCACGCTCGCCGTCCCCCGCTGGCGGGGGCTGGTTATCTGGCTGGGGAGGTAGGGATCGAACCTACGAATGCCGGAATCAAAATCCGGTGCCTTACCACTTGGCGACTCCCCAAGTAGCGCCGCCGTCGTCAATCGGCATACCCGTACAACGGATGCCGGTCGACGCCGTCGGCGACGAAACCGCTCATGTGACCGGGCCGCAGCGCGAACACCTGTTCCGCCTGCGCGCGCTGCGCAAAAGGTGCGAACACGCAGGCGCCCGAACCGGTCATGCGCGCCTCGCCGTGTGCCGCCAGCCATTGGAGATGCCCGGCGACTTCCGGATGCAGCGCGCAGGCGATGGGCTGGAGATCATTGCGCCCAAAGCCATCCGAGAGGGCCGGGATTGTGATCGAAGGTGTATTCCGTGTCAATGCGGGATGGGCGAAGATGGCCGGGGTGGACACGTGCACGGGCGGTGTCAACACCACATAGCTGGCCGGCGCCGGTGTCCACGGCGTCAGTATCTCGCCCACGCCCTCGGCAAACGCGCTTTGACCGAACACGAACACCGGCACATCCGCACCCAGGCGCGGCGCCAATGCGAGCAGTTCCGCACGTGACAGGTGCAGCCGCCACAGACGGTTGAGCGCCAGCAGCACGCTGGCCGCATCCGAGCTGCCACCGCCCAACCCGCCGCCCAACGGCAGGCGTTTGATCAGGCGGATGTCCGCGCCCAGGCGACAGCCGACGTGTCGTTGTAGCAACCGCGCCGCGCGCCAGCACAGGTCCTGGTCCGGCGGCACACCGGGCAGCGGCGCCAGCAGGCGGATGTCGCCGTCCGGCCGCACGGCGATTTCGATGCTGTCGCCATGGTCGAGGAAGCGGAACACCGTTTGCAGCAGATGGTAACCATCGGCGCGCCGGCCCACGACGTGCAGGAACAGGTTGAGCTTGGCCGGCGCCGGCACGGCGGGCCCGATCGGCTCCATCATCACCGCAATTGCCACGTGTCCACGACCAGGCGCACCTCCAGGTCGTCGCCGCGTCGGGCGATCAAACGCCCCGGCAACTCGTGACCATCGATGGCGCGATAACGGCCGAATTCGATGTCCCAGCCATCCTGCGTCAGGCCGCTCAGGCGGCCCTCGCCATCGACGCGCGCACGAAAGGCCGCGTCCGGGCGCGGCTGGCCCACCACCCACCATTGCAACCCGCGCACCGGCAGATCCACGCCCAGCGCCTGACGCGCCAGGCTGTCGGCATCGCTGGCGACGCGGGTCTGGCCACGCGCATCGGTCAGCACCATGCCAGCGGCATCGCCATGCAACTCGGCGATGCCCTGCCCCAACGGCGTGCGCAACAACAGGGTCTGTAGGTCGCGCTCGCGCCGCCAACTCAATCCGCCGGAGAACGATTCCGCCTCCGCCTTGACCGAGACCCGCGCCTCCATCTGGAACACTGCGGGCGGCGACGCCAAGCGCGGTTTGTCCGCCACCGGCGCAAACCCCGGCAGACGTGCGCACCCCGCCAGCAACAGCGCAACCGCCAACGCCGCGGCGCGGCGTGCGAAGCGCATCAACGCATCAGGCGCGACGTGGTCTCGCGCAGCACTTCATTGTCGGGATGCTCGCGCATCGCGCCCTGCCAGATGCGGCGCGCCTCGTCGCGCTCGCCGTATTGCCAGAGGGCCTCGCCCAGATGCGCGGCGATCTCGGGATCCGGTCGCCCCGCGAACGCGCGGCGCAGATACTCGATGGCTTCCGCGACGCGCCCGGCCTTGAACAAGGCCCAGCCCATACTATCGAGGATGAAAGGATCATCCGGCGCGAGCCGCAGCGCGTGTTCCAACAGTTCCAGCGCCTCGGCGATGCGGTCGGTGCGGTCCGCCAGGGTGTAACCCAGCGCGTTGTAGGCATGCGCGTAGTCTGGTTTGACCTCGATCAGCCGGCGCAGATCGCGCTCCAGCGCATCCAGCCGGTCGAGTTTCTCCGCCGCCATGGCGCGGTCATACAGCAGTTCCGGGGTGTCCGGACGGGCCCGCAAAGCGTCCGAGAGCACGTCGAACACGGCGGCGAAATCGCCCGTCTCGCGCAGGATCAGCGCCTCGGTCTGCGCCACGCGCACGAACTCCGCATCACCGCTCGGTATCACATCGCGCAACAGCGCCCGCGCCTCGTCCACCCGGCCCAGTTTGGCCAACACCAGGGCGGCGCGCAGGGTGGCATCCAGTTGCTGACGCCCGCCGTCCACCTGCCGATACCACTCCAGCGCATCGTCCAGCCGCGCATCGGCCTCGGCCAACTGGCCCAGATAGAAGCGCACGCTGCCCGCATCCGGATGACGCAGCGCCAGTGCATCGCGCAGCCGTTCCTCCGCCGTGCTGAAATCGCGCATCTGCAGCGCCACCAGGCCGATGGCGAAATGATGTTCCGGATTGTCCGGTTGGGCCGCGCGCAGCAGATCGAACTGCGCACGCGCCTCGGTCAGTCGTTCCGCACGGGCCAGTTGGCGCGCATAGGCCAGACGGACTTCGGCGGCATCGGGATACTCGGCGAGGAACTGATCCAGATACGCCATGGCCGCCGCCTCACCACTGGCGCGCGCCAGCACCTGGGCACGCAGCAATGCGGCCGGCTGCCAGCCCGGACGCAGCGCCATCGCCTGCTCCAGCGCGGCCAATGCGCGCCCGTCGTTACCGGCTGCCCACGCCGTCTGGGCCACCGCCATGCGCGCTTCCGGCAAGGCTGGATGGCCGGCGGCCAGTTCGTCGACCAGATCCAGCGCCGCCTGCTTGTCCTTGTGACGGGCGAACATGCCATGAAGCTGCATGAACAGCTCGGCTTCGTTGCCGCTCTTCAGCCAGAACGCCAGGTGTGGCCGCGCCTCGGCCACACGGCCGGCGGATACCAGCAGACTGGCCAGGGTCTGCGCGGCCTTGGCGGAAGACGGATCGAACTCGCGCCACTGCCGCGCCGCGCGCAGCGCCATCTGCGGCTGTCGGGCGTACAGCGCCAGCTCGGTGGCGCGCTGTGCGACGCGCGCGTCGCGCGTGCGCCCGGCCAGATCGCCGTAGGCTTCGGCGGCGAGCTTCAGATCACCCCGTTGGCTGGCGATCTCGCCGAGCAGCAGTTGGAACATGATCTGCGGCGTGAGACCCTCCCCCGTCGCCGGCAGCGGCACCGGCGCGGGACTCTGCACCACCGTGGGCGCCGACTGCGCGCAAGCGGACAGGGATATGGCCAGCAGGACGGGGAACAGCGGCTTGACGTTCATGGCGGCGCCAGGACAAGGGATGAAGGCATTATGCAAGACCACCCGGAGCGAGGGAAGTTGCCGAAGGGGATGCCTGCCTCCTCGCCGCTCGGACCCCGCTATCATGGGGTATCGACGCACTCGACCGCCAACGCCCATGCCCGAATTACCCGAAATCGAAACCGTGCGCCTGGGCCTGTCGCCCCATCTCGGCGGGCGCCGCATCGCCGCCCTGCACGTGCGCGAACCGCGTCTGCGCTGGCCGGTACAGCATGACCTCGAAGCGCGCCTGCGCGGTCAGACCATCCATGGCCTGGAACGGCGCGGCAAATACCTGTTGCTGCGGCTCGATCAGGGTTGGTTGATCTGGCACCTCGGCATGTCCGGCAGCCTGCGCATGGTGAACCCGGTGCACGCACCGGACCGGCACGAACATGTCGACTTGGCGCTCGACGACGGCGGACTGCTGCGCTACCGCGACCCGCGCCGTTTCGGCGCGGTCCTGTGGTGCGCCGAGCCGGCGCGCCATCCGCTGCTCGCGCATCTGGGCGTGGAACCCTTGTCCGCCGCGTTCGACGGCGACTTTCTGCACGCCTCGTGCCGTGGACGCAGCACCGCCATCAAGACCGCGATCATGGAAGCCCGGCGTGTAGTCGGCATCGGCAATATCTACGCCAACGAATCCCTGTTCCATGCCGGCATCGACCCGCGCCTGGCCGCCGGGCGACTATCCCGCCCACGCGCCGCTCGCCTGGTGAGGGCGATCCGCGACACCCTCACGCGCGCCATCGCCGCCGGTGGCAGCAGCCTGCGCGACTTCGTCGACGGCGACGGGCGCCCTGGCTACTTCCAGCAGACCTACGCCGTCTATGACCGCGCCGGATTGGCCTGCCCGGCCTGCGGCACGGTCATACGCCGCATCGTCCAGGCGAACCGCTCCACCTTCTTCTGTCCGCGCTGCCAACGGCGTTGATGAGGAAAGCCGCAGGATCCTGGCAACCTTGGCGGACCTCCGTGAAAATCCGGGCTTCGGCCTGCCCGCCTTCGCATGCGACCCGGCTGCCCGGACTCGAGACCGTCAGATCGCTTTTCGCACCCTAGCCCTTCCCATTCCAGGGCAACCGCATGAGCACCAACTTCCAACAACTCGCCAATTTCATCTGGTCCGTCGCCGATCTGCTGCGCGGGCCCTATCGCCCGCCGCAGTACGAGCGCGTGATGCTGCCGCTCACCGTGCTGCGCCGCTTCGATGCCGTGCTGGCGCCCAGCAAGGCGGCCGTGCTCAAGCGGTATGAAGAGCTCGAGGCCAAGAAAATCCCGAACATCGACGCCATCCTCAACAACCTGGCCAAGGATGAGGACGGCAACCCCCTGGGCTTCCATAACCACAGCCCGCTCGACTTCGCCAAGCTCAAGGGCGATCCCGACCACATCGGCCGCCATCTCGCCGACTACATCGCCGGCTTCTCCGAGAACATCCGCAGGATCTTCGAGCGCTTCGAGTTCGACAAGGAAATCGAGAAGCTCGAAGAGTCCAACCGCCTGTATCAGGTGGTCGCCCAGTTCGCCGAGATCGACCTGCATCCCAGGCGCGTCGACAACATCACCATGGGGCTGGTGTTCGAAGACCTGATCCGGCGCTTCAACGAAGCCGCCAACGAAACGGCGGGCGATCATTTCACCCCGCGCGAAGTCATCCAGCTGATGGTCAACCTGCTGCTAGAACCGGACACCCACGTGCTCACGCAGGCCGGCGTCATCGTCACCATCTGCGACCCCGCCTGCGGCACCGGCGGCATGCTGGCCGAAGCGCAGAACTGGATCCGCGCCCACAACGGCGAGGCCACGGTCAAGGTCTTCGGGCAGGACTACAACCCGCGCTCCTATGCCGTGGCCGCGTCCGATCTCTTGATCAAGGGCCACAAGGACGGCCAGGTGGTGCTGGGCAACACCCTCACCGACGACCCCTTCCCGGACCAGCGCTTCGACTACCTGCTGGCCAACCCGCCCTTCGGCGTGGACTGGAAGGCGGAGAAAAAGATCATCGACCGCTGGCCCAACTTCCGCGGCTACGGCGGCAAGCTGCCGCGCATCAACGACGGCGCCCTGCTGTTCCTGCTCTACATGATCAGCAAGTTCCAGGACCACACGCCGGGCAACCGCGACAAGCCCGGCTCGCGCGCGGCCATCGTGTTCAACGGCTCGCCGCTGTTCACCGGCGGCGCCGGCAGCGGCGAGAGCGAAACCCGCCGCTGGATCATCGAGCGCGACCAGCTCGAAGCCATCGTCGCCCTGCCCGAACAGATGTTCTACAACACCGGCATCGGCACCTTCATCTGGGTGGTCACCAACCGCAAGGCCGCCACTCGCCGCGGCAAGATCCAGCTCATCGACGCCCGCGAGCGCTACACGCCGATGAAGCGCAGCCTGGGCGACAAGCGCCGCACCCTCGACCCGGCGGCCATCGACGCCATCACCCGCGAACACGGCGCTTTTGCGAACACCCCCACCAGCCGCGTGTTCGACAACACCGACTTCGGCTACCGCCGCATCACCGTGCTGCGCCCGCTGCGCCTGCGCTTCCAGATCACCGATGACGCCCGCGAACGCTTCCTCGACACCTGCCCCGAGCTGTACGACGCCTTCGAGGCCGTGCAGGACGCGCTGGGCACCGAGCCCCGGCTGGACTGGAACGACATTTGGGCCACCGTTGAAAAGGTGTTCAAAACCCTACCCGACGGTATCGAAGGCTGGGCCAGGGGCGCCAAGGGCACGGCGCAGAAGAAGACCTTCCGCGACTGCTTCACCGTGGTGGACCCCGAGGCCGCGCCGGTCATCGCCAAACACCACAAGATCGAGCCGCTGGACCGCGCCGCCTTGTTCCCCGGCCAGACGCTGCCCGCCGACCTCGGCAAGGATGATCTGCACGCGTTGCTGGGCCTGCACGCCGACGGCAAGGGCAAGCACATCAAGTACGAACCCGACCCGGCGCTCAAGGACGCCGAGAACATCCCGCTGAAGGAAGACATCGCCAGCTACTTCCTGCGCGAAGTGCGCCCCTACGTCGCCGATGCCTGGATCGACCGCGAGACGCTCGACGAGCAGGATGGCGGCATCGGCAAGGTGGGCTACGAGATCAACTTCAACCGCGTGTTCTTTCAGTATCAGCCGCCGCGCCCGCTGGAAGTGATCGACGCCGAACTGGCCGAGGTGGAGAAGCGGATTCTGGCCTTGCTGCGGGAGGTTACGGAGTGAGTGCTGTCCGCTATCCAGCTCACTGGACTAGCCAGAAACTGAAGTACGTCGCCTCGCTTCGAAGCGGAGAGGGGATTACCTCCGACGATATTTCAGACGCTGGCGAGTATCCGGTCTACGGCGGAAATGGCGTCCGAGGTTACACGTCGAGCTATACCCACGACGGAACGTACCCGCTAATCGGTCGCCAAGGTGCGCTTTGCGGAAACATCAACTACGCGTCCGGAAAGTTCTGGGCGTCCGAGCACGCTGTCGTTGTGAGTGTTCGCCGCAGCCACGTAGTTCGCTGGCTCGGCGAAGTGTTGCGGTCGATGAATCTAAATCAGTACTCCCAGTCTGCCGCGCAACCTGGGATCAGTGTGGAGGTCATCGAAAACCTCCCGATTCCTGTTCCCCCTGAACCCGAACAGGAAGCCATCGCCGCATTCCTCGACCGTGAAACCGCCCGCATCGACGCGCTGATCGCCGAGAAGGAACGCATGCTGGCGCTGTTGGAAGAAAAGCGCGCCACCCTCATCAGCCGCGTCGTCACCCGCGGCCTCGACCCCAACGCCCCGCTCAAACCCTCCGGCCAGGAATGGCTGGGCGAGATTCCGGCGCATTGGGGTTTACGACGTCTGAAGTATCTCGCTGAGGTTCGGGGCGGATTGACGCTGGGTAAACAATATTCCGGCGAATTGGTGGAGTGCCCGTATCTGCGCGTCGCAAATGTACAGGATGGATACCTCAAGTTGGACGACATATTGACAGTTGATGTGCCTGCCTCGGAGGTCGCATCGAACCTTCTGGCAAATGGCGACGTGCTGATGAACGAGGGAGGTGACATCGACAAGCTCGGCAGGGGCTGCGTTTGGCGAAACGAGATCGCGCCTTGCCTCCATCAGAACCACGTTTTTGCTGTCAGGCCGCATTCTGTTGATTCTGATTGGCTCGCGCTTTGGACATCGACGCTCCAGGCAAAGCGCTATTTCGAAAGCCGAGCTAAGCGCTCGACCAATCTTGCATCCATATCCGGATCGAACATCAAGGAGTTTCTTGTTCCCTTGCCGCCGGTAAGCGAGCAGCTCGCAATCCAACAGTTCCTGGCCATCAGGCATACGCGGCTTGAGGCGCTCCGCGAAGAACTGCGAGACTCGCTACGCCTGCTTACCGAACGCCGCGCCGCTCTGATCACCGCCGCCGTTACTGGCCAAATCCCGCTGGAGGCCATGGCCACATGACCACCGTCGCCGCCTCCATCCCGGTATTGCGTTGGGCCGCGCAGCGGGCGCGGCTCGACGACATCGCCATCGAGCGGCGTTTTCCCAAATGGCCGCTTTGGCTAGCGGGCGAGGCGCAACCGACCTTGCGACAACTGGAGGCGTTTGCGCGCTGGACCCATACACCCATCGGCTACTTCTTCCTGCCGCAGCCGCCCGAGCTGCGCTTGCCGGTGCCTGACTTCCGCACGGTGCGGGATGCGGAACTGCTCGAACCGAGCAGCGATCTGCTGGACACCCTCTTCCTCTGCCAGCAGCGGCAAGAGTGGTATCGCGATCATGCCCGCCTGCATGGCCTGCCGCGTCTGGCCTTCGTGGGCAGCGTCAGCGTGCAGACTGCGCCGGAAGCGGTGGCCGAGACCATGCGCGCCAGCCTGGGGATGTCCATTGCGGACCGGCAGCGGGTACCCACCTGGACCGATGCGCTGCGCGAGTTGATCGCCAAGGCCGAAGCGGCGGGCGTGCTGGTGATGGCCAGCTCCATCGTCGGCAGCAACAGCCATCGCAGGCTGCGGATCGAAGAGTTTCGCGGCTTCGCGCTGGCAGATGACCTGGCCCCGCTGGTGTTTCTCAATGCCGCCGACAGCAAGGCCGCGCAGATGTTCACGCTGGCGCACGAACTGGCGCATCTCTGGCTCGGCGAGAGCGGTGTTGTCAATCCTGTAGCCGGCGAGGTGCCGAACCAGCAGATCGAGCGCTGGTGCAACCGTGTGGCCGCTGAACTGCTGATGCCGCTGGAGGATGTGCGTCGAGCCCATGCGCCCGATGCCGATATCGGTACCGAGATGCAGCGACTGGCCCGGCTGTTCAAGGTGAGCACCTTGGTCGCGTTGCGCCGTCTGTGCGATGCAGGGTTCATCGACCAGCCGACCCTGTGGCAGTGCTATCGCGAGGAGCTGGAGCGCATCCGCATGCTGGATCGTGGCGGTAGCGGCGGCGGGGATTTCTATCGCACCCTGGGGGCACGCACGGGCAAGCGCTTTGCCCGTGCGGTGCTGGCCAGCACGTTGGAGGGGCAGACCCTGTTTCAGGATGCCTTCCGCATGCTGGGCGTGCGCAAGACCGCCACGTTTTATGAAGCGGCGCGCGAGCTGGGAGTGATGCGGTGAGCTACCTGCTCGACGCCAACGTCTTTATTCAGGCGAAGAACCTGCATTACGGCCTTGATTTCTGCCCCGCCTTCTGGGCGTGGCTGATCGAGAACAACGAAAACCGGAAGGTTTTCAGCATCGACAAGGTGGCCGACGAGATCAATGCCGGGGACGACGAGTTGACCGCCTGGGCACGTGAACAAGGCCATGGGCTGTTTCTGAAGACCGATGCAGCCGCCGCCGCGCAATTCGGCAAGGTCAGCGGCTGGACGGCCGAGCAGCAATACGAGCCGGCCGCCATCAATACCTTCTTGCAAGTCGCCGATTTTTACCTGATCGCCCATGCGGTGGCAGGCGGACATGTGGTGGTGACGCACGAGACTCCCGCCAACTCGACCAGGCGCATCAAGATCCCCAATGTCTGCATCGGGCTGGGTCTGCGTTTCATGACGCCCTACGAAATGCTGCGGCGAGAAAAGGCGAGATTCGTTTTGGGAGGAACGACATGAAAGCCACGAGCAAAGCTGCCGCCAAGGCGCTGGCCCCATGAAACTCGAAGCCTTCCGCGCCGGCCGCTGGGTGCAGCGCTACCAGTACAAGAGCTTCGGGCCTGTCCCGGTCAACCACGAGTGGACCTGGGAGGATCCGACCATCAACGCCCTGCTGGAGCAGGCGACCCGCGCGCTCGGCGAGCTGAATGCCTTTTCGTTGATCGTGCCGGATGTTGATCTGTTCATCGAGATGCACGTGGTCAAGGAGGCGCAGACTTCCAGCAAGATCGAGGGCACGCAGACCGGCATCGACGAGGCGCTGATGCCGGAGGCGCAGATACGCCCCGAAAAGCGCGATGACTGGCGCGAGGTGCGCAACTACATCGAGGCGGTCAACACCGCCGTGGCCGAGCTGAAGACCCTGCCGCTATCCAACCGGCTGCTAAAACAGACCCATGCCATCCTGATGCGCGGCGTGCGCGGCGAACACAAGCTGCCGGGCGAGTTCCGCACCAGCCAGAACTGGATCGGCGGCTCAAACCTGACCGACGCCACCTTCATCCCCCCGCATGCGGAGGGCGTGGCCGAGCTGATGAGCGATCTCGAAAAGTTCTGGCACAACGAGGACATCGTCGTGCCGCATCTGGTGCGTGCGGCCATCAGCCATTACCAGTTCGAGACCATACACCCGTTTCTCGACGGCAACGGCCGCATCGGGCGGCTGCTGATCCCCCTCTATCTGATCAGCCACGGCCTGCTGGACAAGCCTTCGCTGTATCTGTCCGACTTCTTCGAGCGCAATCGGGCGAGCTATTACGACGCGCTGATGCGGGTGCGGGTGAGCAACGATCTGATCCACTGGGTGTGCTTCTTTCTGAACGGCGTCGCCCAGACCGCCACCAAGGGGCGGGATGTGTTCCGCCAGATCCTGGCCCTGCGCCATCAGGCCGAGCAGGCCGCCGCCTCGCTGGGTAAGCGGGCAGGTAGCGCGCGCCAGGCGCTGAATCTGCTCTACCGCAAGCCGGTGATCGAGGCCGCCGATCTGGAGCGCGCTCTGGACATCAGCACCCCAACGGCCAACGCGCTGATCAAGGCATTGATCGGCAAGGGAATCCTGATCGAGATCACCGGGCAACAACGCGGGCGCGTGTATTCATTCGATGCTTACCTGAAGCTGTTCTTAAGTTAAGGCATGCCGATTTTCTTTAACTATAGGTCGGATTAAGTAAAGGATGAGGCCATGAAATCCACCAGCGAAGCCGCGTTCGAAACCGCGATCGAGGCGGCCTTGCTGGCCGATGGCTACACGCGGGTCGATGGCAAGGGCTTCGACCGCGAGCGGGCGATCTTCCCCGACGAGGCGCTGGCCTTCATTCGCGCCACGCAAGGCAAAGTGTGGGAGAAGCTGGAAGCGCTGCACGGCGAGCAGACCGGCGCGCGGGTGCTGGAATCGCTCACCAAATGGCTGGATACCCATGGCGCACTGGCCACGCTGCGCCATGGCTTCAAGTGCTACGGCCGCACGCTGCGGGTGGCCTTCTTCCGCCCCGCGCACGGCCTGAACCCGGAGTTGGAGGCGCACTACCAGGCCAACCGGCTGGGGCTGACCCGCCAACTGCACTACAGCCCGAAGTCGGAGAAGTCGCTGGACGTGGTGCTGTCGGTCAACGGCATCCCGGTGGTGACGCTGGAGCTGAAGAACCCCATGAGCGGCCAGACGGCGGCCAATGCCATCCACCAGTACCGTCACGACCGCGACCCGCGCGAGCCGATCTTCCGCTTCGCCAAGCGCACCCTGGTGCATTTCGCGGTGGACACCGACGCGGCACACATGACCACGCGCCTGGCGGGGGCTTCGACCCATTTCCTGCCCTTCAACCGGGGTATGGACGGCGGCGCCGGCAACCCGCCAGATCGTGAGGGCCGCAACTACAAGACGGCCTACCTGTGGGAAGAGGTGCTCGCCCGCGATAGCCTGCTCGACCTGCTCGCCCGCTTCCTGCATCTGGATATGGAAGAGAAGACCACGGACGAGGGCAGGAAGGTCCGCAAGGAAAGCCTGATCTTTCCGCGCTATCACCAGTTGCAGGCCGTGCGGGAACTGGTGGCGGCATCCGCCCGCGAGGGCGTGGGACACAACTACCTGGTCGAGCATTCGGCCGGCAGCGGCAAGAGCAACACCATTGCCTGGCTGGCGCATCGCCTGTCCAGCCTGCACGACGAATGCGACGAGCGGGTGTTCGACAGCGTGGTGGTGATCACCGACCGCGTGGTGCTCGATCGCCAGTTGCAGGACACCATCTACCAGTTCGATCACCGCCAGGGCGTGGTGCAGAAGATCGACGAGGATTCGCGCCAGCTCGCCGAAGCGCTGGAAGCCGGCGTGCCGATCATCATCACCACGCTACAGAAGTTTCCGTTCGTGTCCGGGCAGCTGGCCAGGCTCAACGAGGAGCGTGGCGAGGGCAGCAAGAGCCATCTGCCCACGCGCAAGTACGCGGTGATCATCGACGAGGCGCACAGCTCGCAGTCGGGCGAGACGGCCACGGAGTTGAAGGGCGTGCTCGGGGGCGCCGAGTTGCGCCAGCGGGCGCAGGAGATGGCCGAAGAGGAAGACGAAGTCGAGCTGGAACGCCTGTTCCGCTCCATGGCCAAGCGCGGCAAACAGCCGAACATGAGCTTTTTTGCCTTCACCGCCACGCCCAAGCACAAGACGCTGGCGATCTTCGGCCGGAGCGGCGAGCCCTTCCACCGCTACACCATGCGCCAGGCCATCGAGGAAGGCTTCATCGAGGACGTGCTGAAGAACTACGTCACCTACAAAACCTACTACAGGCTGCTCAAGAAGGCCGAGGACGACCCGAACGTCGAGCGCAAGAAGGCGGCCAAGGCGCTAGCCCGCTTCATGCGCCTGCACCCGCACAACATCGGCCAGAAGACCGAGGTGATGGTGGAACACTTCCAGCGCTTCACCCGCCACAAGATCGGCGGGCACGCCAAGGCGATGGTGGTGACCGGCTCGCGGCTGGAAGCGGTGGGCTACAAGCAGGAATTCGACCGCTACATCCAGGAGAAGGGCTACCCCATCAAGAGCCTCGTGGCGTTCTCGGGCACCGTGCAAGACGACAGGATCCCGGAAAAGCTCTACACCGAGGTCGAAATGAACGCCGGCATCAAGGAAAAGGAGCTACCCGACACCTTCGCCAAACCGGAATTCCGCGTACTGCTGGTGGCCGAGAAGTATCAGACCGGATTTGATCAGCCATTGCTGCACACGATGTATGTGGACAAACGACTGGCAGGCATTCAGGCCGTGCAGACGCTGTCGCGCCTGAACCGCACCCACCCGCTCAAGGACGACACCTTCGTGCTGGACTTCGTCAACGACCCCGCCGAGATCCAGGCAGCCTTCCGCCAGTACTACGAAGGCGCGGTCATGGGCGAGCAGGTCGATCCCGACAGGCTCTACGAAGTCAAGGCCGAGCTCGACGCCTCGGGCATCTATTTGCAGACCGAGGTGGCCGACTTCGCCCGTGTGTTCTTCGCGCCCAAGCGCCGTCAGAGTCCCGGCGACCACAAGACCATGAACGCGATTCTGGATCAGGCGGTCGCGCGCTTCGTGCAGTTGCAGACCACGGCGGAAGAAGAAGCCGAACTTTGGCGCGGCAAGCTGCACGCCTTTCGCAATCTGTACGGCTTCCTGAGTCAGGTGATCCCGTACCAGGACAGCGACCTGGAAAAGCTGTTCACCTATCTGCGCCATCTCGCGCTGAAGCTGCCCAAACGCAAAAGCGGGCCGGGCTACCAGTTCGACGAGGAAGTCGAACTCGACTACTACCGCCTACAGAAGATCAGCGAGGACTCGATCAGCCTCCATGAGGGTTACGCGAAGCCGCTGGATGGCCCGCGCGAGGTGGGATCGGGGATGGTGCATGAGGAGCATGTGGCCCTGTCGCGCCTGATCGACATCATCAACGAGCGCTTCGGCGGCGACCTCAACGACGCAGATCAGCTCTTCTTCGACCAGATCGCCGAGGCTGCCATCCAGAACGAGTCGCTCAGGATGGCGGCAGGGGTCAATCCGCTCGACAAGTTTCAGTTGGTGTTCCGCCAAGTGTTGGAGTCGCTCTTCGTCGAACGCATGGAGTTGAACGAGGAACTCTTCGCCGACTACATGGGCAGACCCGATTTGCAGGCGTTGGTATCGACATGGCTGGGCAGTCAGGTTTACGACCGGCTGTCACGTCCAGCTTCGATGCCGTCGGGCGACGCCACCGGCGCAACACGTCCCGATGCGGCGGAAACGGGCCATTACCCCCTCAAGGCGCGCGGCATTCCGGCCGATTATGGTACATTTCCGCCGCATCAGCCGCGTCGACCCGGCAACTGGAGGCCCAAGGCATGAGCACCGCTTCTCTCGTCAGCGATTTCGAGGCATACAGCCAGTGGCGCTCCGAACTCTCGCGCCGCATCGGCGAATACCGGCAATGGCTGGGGCGCGAAGACCTCACCGATTCCCAACGTGATCTGCGTCTGCAGCAGTTGATCGACCGGCTGGCCGAGGACAAGCTGCATGTCGCCTTCGTGGCCGAGTTCTCGCGCGGCAAGTCGGAGCTGATCAACGCGATCTTCCTGTCCGACCTGAAGCAGCGCCTGCTGCCTTCCACCGCCGGGCGCACCACCATGTGCCCGACGGAACTGCTGTACGACCCGGCCAAGCCGGCGATGATCGAGCTGCTGCCGATCGAGACGCGCGCGTCCAATGCCACCATCTCCGAATACAAGGGCTATGCCGAGGAATGGGTGCGGGTGGAGATGGACACCTCGTCGCCGGACAGCGTCGCCAAGGCCATGCAGGAGGTCTGCCGGGTCAAGACCGTGCCGGTGGAGGAAGCCACCCGTTACGGCCTGTACAACCCGGACGACCCCGAATCCAGTCTGGGCATCAACGATAACGGCGGCGTCAGCATTCCGGCGTGGCGCCATGCCATCATCAATTTCCCCCACCCCTTCCTGGAGAAGGGCCTGGTGGTGTACGACACGCCCGGCCTCAATGCCATCGGCGTGGAACCGGAACTGACCTTCAACCTGCTGCCCAACGCGCACGCCGTGCTGTTCGTGCTTTCGGCCGACACCGGCGTGACCAAGTCAGACATCGACGTCTGGCGCAGCCACATCTATTCGCGCGGCAAGAACCGCGGCCGACTGGTCGCGCTGAACAAGATCGACGGCCTGTGGGACGACCTCAAGACCGAGGCGCAGATCGAGAGCGAGATCGACGGCCAGGTGCATTCCTGCGCCGAACTGCTGGGTGTGCGCCCGGAGCAGATCTTCCCGGTATCGGCACAGAAGGGCCTGCTGGCCAAGATCAACGGCGACGAGGCGCTGCTGCGCCGCAGCCGGCTGGCCGCGCTGGAGCAGGCCCTGTCCGAGGAACTGATCTCTTCCAAGCAGGCCATCGTGCGCGATCAGACCGAGGCCGAACTGGGCGACCTGCTGGACAACAGCAAGGCCTTGCTGGAGGCCCGCCGACGCGGCGTCGAAGAACAGTTGCAGGAACTGCGCGGCTTGCAGGGCAAGAATCAGGACGTGGTGGAACACATCATGGCCAAGATCGGCGCCGACAAGGAGAGCTTCGAGCGCGGTCTGCAACAGTTCCAGGCACTGCGCTCCATCTACTCCCAGCAAAGCATCAAGCTGTTCGCGCTGATCGGCATGGACGTGCTGCGCAACGAGGTGCGCGCAGCGCGTGAGGCCATGGTCAGCAGCCGCTTCACCAAAGGCATCAGCCAGGCCATGAGCGGTTTCTTCAAGCGCATCGACGCCCAGCTTCAGGACGCCGAGGCGCAGATCGAAGAGATCAACCGCATGATGGAGGCCATGTACCACAAGCTCAACAAGGAGCACGGCATCAATCTGATCGCCATTCCGCCGTTCTCCATGCTGCGCTACCGCAAGGAGATGCAGCGTCTGGAGGAATCCTACGACCAGCACTTCAACACGTTCTACACCTTCTTGACCACCGAGCAGTACACGCTGACCACGCGCTTCTTCGAGACCCTGGCCAGCCGTGTCGTCCAGGTCTACGAGATCCTCAACAAGGACGTGGAGTCCTGGCTCAAGGCGGTGATGTCGCCCATGGAAGGCCAGGTGCGCGAGCATCAGATGCAACTGCGCCGTCGCCTGGAGAGCGTCAAGCGCATCCACAAGGCAGCCGATACCTTGCAGGACCGCATCGGCGAACTCGAGCAGATGCATGCCGAAGTCAGCCGTCAGATCGACGAGCTGAACCGGATCGCCGGTGCCATCCATGCCGCATTGGCGGCCGACACCAACCCGCTGGACGAGCGCATCGCGGCCTGATTCGACCGGCACTGTACCTGCCCGACGCGTCGCACCCGAACGACGGCCAGCCGGCGAACGACAGTGCCGCCGTCGCCCCCCCACGCGCCGGCATGCGCCTTCCGCTTTCGGCGCCTGATCGTCCATTGGCGTGCGGTTAGAATTCCGACTTTCCTCACTGCCACCGACCACCATGCACAGCCTGTTCGATACCCGCCAGACCTTCGATGCCGGCAACGGCGAGACTGCTTATCTGTACGCCCTGCCGAAACTGGAGCAAGCCGGCATCGGTACCGTGTCCCGACTGCCGGTATCGATCCGCATCGTGCTGGAGTCGGTGCTGCGCAACTTCGACGGTCTGAAGATCACCGAACAGCACGTGCGCGCGTTGGCCAACTGGCAGCCCAATGCGGCGCGTACCGAGGAGATTCCGTTCGTCGTCGCGCGCATCCTGTTGCAGGATTTCACCGGCGTGCCCTTGCTCGCCGACCTGGCGGCGATGCGCTCCGCTGCGGCGGGCGCCGGCAAGGATCCGGCGCGCGTCGAACCGCTGGCACCGGTGGAGATGGTGGTCGACCATTCGGTGCAGGTGGACGTGTTCGGCAAGCCGGATGCGCTGGCCGAGAACATGCGCATCGAGTTCGAGCGCAATATCGAGCGTTACCAGTTCCTCAAGTGGGGCATGCAGGCGTTCGACACCTTCAGGGTGGTGCCGCCGGGCGTGGGCATCGTGCACCAGGTCAACATGGAGTATCTGGCGCGCGGTGTGATGCGTCGCGGTGACGTGTATTACCCGGACACGCTGGTGGGCACCGACTCGCACACCACCATGATCAATGGCCTGGGCGTGGTCGCCTGGGGCGTCGGCGGCATCGAGGCGGAAGCGGGCATGCTCGGCCAGCCGGTGTACTTCCTGACGCCGGACGTGGTCGGCGTGCATCTGACCGGTCGCCCGGCGCCCGGCGTGACCGCCACCGACATCGTGCTGACCATCACCGAGATGCTGCGCCGCGCCAAGGTGGTGGGCAAGTTCGTCGAGTTCTTTGGCGAGGGCGCGGAGGCGCTGCCGGTGACCGACCGTGCCACCATCGCCAACATGGCACCGGAGTACGGCGCGACCATGGGTTTCTTTCCCGTCGACGAGGCCACCTGCCAGTATTTCCTGGCCACCGGACGCGAGGCGGACGAGGTCGAGGTCATGCGCCGGTACTATCAGGCGCAGGGTCTGTTCGGCATCCCCAAGGCCGGCGAGATCGACTACAGCCAGGTGCTGGAACTGGATCTGGCCAGCGTCAAGCCGTCCGTGGCCGGGCCCAAGCGCCCGCAGGACCGCATCAACCTGTATGCACTCAAGGAGTCGTTCGAGACCCTTTTGTCGCTGCCCAAGGACCAGGGCGGTTACGGCAAGCCGGAAGCTGAACTGCCGGTGAAGTACACGCTGGCCGACGGCAAGACCCAGCTCGGCCATGGCGATGTGGTGATCGCCGCGATCACCTCCTGCACCAACACCTCCAATCCCGGCGTCATGCTGGCCGCTGGCCTGCTGGCCAAGAAGGCGGTGGAAAAGGGCCTGTACACGCCGATCCACGTCAAGACCTCCATGGGTCCGGGCTCGCGCGCGGTGACCGAATACCTGAAGGCGGCCGGCCTGCTGGAGTATCTGGAGAAACTGGGCTTCGGTGTGGTCGGTTACGGCTGCACCACCTGCATCGGCAACTCCGGACCGCTGCCGGAACAGGTGGAGCAGGCCATACTGGAGCATGATCTGGTGGCCTGTTCGGTGCTGTCCGGCAACCGCAACTTCGAGGCGCGGGTGCATCAGAACGTCAAGGCCAACTTCCTGATGAGCCCGCCGCTGGTGGTGGCGTTCGCGCTGGCCGGGCGGGTGGACATCGACATGGCCACCCAACCCATCGGCGCCGGCCGCGACGGCCCGGTCTACCTGAAGGACATCTGGCCGACCGCCGAGGAAGTCGCCGCGCTGCTGCCGCATGCCAGCGATCCCAAGGCTTACCGTATCTATCAGGACGTCGGCGCCGACAATCCGCTGTGGGACGCGGTACCGGCGCCCACCGGCGAGGTCTACGCCTGGGATGCGGCATCCACCTACATCCAGGAACCGCCGTTCTTCAAGACCACGGCCAAGCCGGACCCGGCGATCCGTGGCGCGCGCGCGCTGGCCATCTTCGGCGATTCGGTGACCACCGACCACATCAGCCCGGCCGGCGGTATCAAGCCCGCTTCCCCGGCCGGCAAGTACCTGATCGAGCACGGCGTGGACCCGAAGGATTTCAACAGCTACGGCGCGCGCCGCGGCAATCACGAGGTGATGATGCGCGGCACCTTCGCCAACATCC
>CAYTRH010000037.1:0-20277 GCA_964440155.1 uncultured Thiobacillus sp.
GACTGGAGTTCCTGGCAGGGCAGCGCGGGCGCCGGCCCGGCGGCGGTCGGCACGACCGTCGCCGACTTCGGCAGGCCGGCAGCCAGTGGCGCATAGGCGACACACAGTTCGCAGGTCACCCCCGGCTCGTGCTGCGTGTGATCGTCCGCCCAATGTTCCAGCGCATGCGCCAGCGCGGCCTGCTGCGCCCAGAGTAGGCACAGCATCAGCCACAGGCGTGGCAGCAGCCGGCGCGCGGCCATGGTCATATCCGCGGCGTCAGGCCGTCGGCCAGCGACAGCCGATAGGCGCGATAACCGGGCAGCAGGCTGGCCAGTGTGCCCACTGCCAGCACCCAGCCCAGCCATTGCCATTCCTGCGCCGTCGGCCAGGCATGACTGGGGGCGATGCCGTAACTGGCCTGCAACCACGGGCCGAGGCCCGCCGCCAGCAGGGTGACCAGCGTGAGGCCCAGCAGCGCGCCCAGCAACGTCACCGCGAAGCCTTCCAGTGCCAGCAACGCGAACACGTCGCGCGGACGCGCACCGACCGAACGCAGGATGGCCAGCTCGCGCCGGCGCTCACCCAGCCCGGCCAGCACCACCGCCACCATGCCGGCCAGGCCCACCGCCACCACCAGCGTGGACATGGCCAGCAGCGCGCGCTCCGCCACCGCCAGCAGATCCCACAACTGGCTCAGCGCCACGCCGGGCAGCACCGCCATCAGCGGCTCGGCGCGGTACGCGTCCAGCTCGCGTTGTAGTGTGAACACTGCGGCACGATCGTGCAGGCCGACCAGCACGGCAGTGACCGACTTGGGTGTCAGATCGAACTTGCCGACCAGTTCGGCCGGTATGGAGAAGCCGGGTATCGGCGCGCCGCCCTGCCAGTCGAGATGGATCGCCTCCATCGCCTGCAGGCTGATGTGCACGCTGCGGTCCACCGGCGTGCCGGTGCGCGCCAGGATGCCGACCACGGTGAACGGCTTGTCGTCGTGCGCCGCGCCGGCGAAGCCGCCGCCGCCATGGGTCAGCGTGATGCGGTCGCCCAGGCGATAGCCGAGGCGCTGCGCCACCTCGGCACCCAGCACGGTCTCGAACAACGCTGCGAACGGCCGGCCCTCGACGAAGCGCAGCGGCTGGCGGTCGCCGTGACGGAAATGGACGAAATAGTCGGCGTTGGTGCCGACCACCGGGTAGCCCTGATGCGAGTCACCCAGCGCCAGCGGAATGGTCCAGGCCACTTCGCCGTGCTCGGCCAGCATGCGCGCCGCGTCCCAGCTCATGTCGTGCGTGGTCTCGCCGATACGGAACACCGCGTACAGCATGAGCTGGATCGGGCTGGCGCGTGCGCCCACCACCAGGTCGGTACCGGACACGGAATGCGCGAAACCGGCGCGGGCATCCTGACGCAGGCGCTCGATGCCGAGCAGCAGCGTCACCGCCAGCACGATGGCAAGCAGAGTCAGACCCAGCGTATGGCGCCGGTTCCAGGCGCTGCGCATCGCCAGCGTCAGCAGATGGCTCATGACTCGGCTCCGGTCGCGCGGTTGATGTCGGCCATCGCCAGCTGGCGCGGGAAAGCGCCGGCCAGGCGCTGGTCGTGACTGACGAACAGCAGCGCCGCGTCGGCCGCCGCGCATTCGCACCGCAGCAGGTCGAGAAAGGCAGCCTGACGCGCCGCATCCAGCGCCGAGGTCGGCTCGTCGGCGATGACGATCTCCGGCCGGCCGATCAGCGCGCGCGCGGCGGCCACGCGCTGCTGCTGACCGACCGACAGCGCAGTGGCCGGACGCTGCCACAGGTTCTCGGCCAGATCCAGGTGGCTCAGCAGGGCCGCCGCGGCGGTGCGCGCGTCCCCGCCGTCCGCACTCGCGCGCTGCCTCCGGCGCGGCGAGAAACGGCACGGCAGCAGCACGTTGTCGAGCACGGACAGGTAGGGAATCAGGTTGAACTGCTGGAAGATCAGGCCGACGTGATCGACACGGAAGCGGTCGCGCGCGGCGGCGGACAGACGCGGTAGATCGATGCCCAGCGCACGCAGTTCGCCGGTATCGGGCACCAGCACCCCGGCCAGCAGGTTGAGCAACGTGCTCTTGCCGCTGCCGCTGGGACCGTGCACGAACACCTGCTCGCCGGCCTCGACGCGCAGGTCGCCGATGTCCAGACAGGGCGCGTCCTGCCCCGGCCAGCGGAACACCAGGTCGCGCAGGGCGATGACCGGCGTGGCCATGGTCGCAGTATCGCCCGTGGTTCGGCTCACCAACTCAGTGCGCGCGCACGCGCGGTCAGGCGCGCCGCGCTCTGCCGACCCGGTGCCACCACCTGCGCATCGATACGACGCAAGCCCTTGAAGGTATCGGCCAGGCGCACTTCCATGCCGGTCAGCGCGGCCGGCCAGTCGCAGACGAAGCGGTACTGCGCGACCAGATCGGCGTGACCGTCGTCACCCGTCTGCGGCACGCCACGCGGTGCCGGCCGAGCCGTGCCACCCACGTCACTCAGCAGTGCCGGCTCCAGCACCGGCGACTCGATGGCCACTTCGGCCAGCCGGCAGCGCGCGGCGGCGGTGGGCACGAACAGACGATCGCCCTGACGCAGCTTGGCGGCCATGTCGCGCACCGCCGCGCGTTCCTTGTCATCGCGCGGCGCGCGCTCGAAGCCCAGCAGGTTGTCCAGCGGCGACTCCAGGCGCAGCCGCAGGTGCTCGCCCTCGACCACCACCTCCAGCTTGCCGACGCCGTGCACATGGCTCTTGTGCGCGAACGCGGGCGAGGCAACGAGGCCGAGGACCAGCAGGAACAGGGTGAATGTCGTCGAGGCGGATGGAAACATGCAAGGCTCCTTGGGCGTAACGGTGTGTGGGGCGGTGGCCATGCTGGGGCCTGCGGTCGAGCAGGTGCGCGTCATGTCCAGAACGCGGTGTGCATGAACGAGTTCCGGCGCGACGACAGGACGTGCGGACCGAGGCATCCATCAGGGCGGATCGACCGCATCTCAGTGCAACACAGTTGCGCATGATACACGGCAACATCGGCGCGTGCGACTGTGCACCGTCTTCGCGCCGCGGCC
Source organism: uncultured Thiobacillus sp. (assembly GCA_964440155.1). Taxonomy (GTDB): domain Bacteria; phylum Pseudomonadota; class Gammaproteobacteria; order Burkholderiales; family Thiobacillaceae; genus PFJX01. The sequence continues at coordinate 3,051 of CAYTRH010000037.1, forward strand.
GGTCAATGCCGGGCCAGCCAGGCTTCCGCCGCCTCCGGCTTGCCGTACAGGTAACCCTGATGCACCACCCGTGCGCGACTGTTGAGAAAACCCGCTTGTTCCGGCGTCTCCACGCCCTCGGCCACGACGTGCAAGTGCAGACTGCGGGCCACCGCCAGGATGGCTTCCACCAGCGCGGCGTCGCCCGGGCTGGTGGGCGCGTCCTGGATGAAGGTCTTGTCGATCTTCAGTTCGTCGATGGGCAGGCGCTTCAGATAGGCCAGCGACGAATAGCCGGTGCCGAAGTCATCGACCGAGAAGTGGACGCCCAGCGCGCTCAGCGCCGTCATCTTGGCGGCGACGGTGTCGATGTCGTCGATCATCAGACCCTCGGTCACTTCCAGCGTCAGATAACCGGCATCGGCGCCGCTGGAGGCGATCAGCTCGCGCAGCCAGGGAACGAACGAGGCACGCCGGAAGTGGCGCGGGCTGACGTTGACCGACAGGCGCAACGGCCGATCGGCGGCGGTGCGCGCCGCGAGCAGACGGCAGGCTTCGGTCAGCACCCAGGCATCGATGTCGACGATCAGGTCGGACTCCTCCGCCACCGGCAGGAACACACCGGGCGGCAGCAGGCCGCGCTCGGGATGCTGCCAGCGCAGCAGCACCTCGGCGCCGAGCGTGGCACCGTCGGCATCGACCTGCGCCTGCAGGTACAGGCGCAGCTCGCCCGCCGCCAGGCCACGACGCAGGTCGCGTTCGACCAGGAAGCGCTGGCGCGCGAGTTCGCCCATGCCGGTGTCGAAGAACGCGGTCTGGTTGCCACCCGCGTCCTTGGCGCGGTGCAGCGCGGTATCGGCACGGCGCAGCACCTCCTGCGCGGTGTCGTCGGCATCGTCCGGGCACAGCGTGACGCCCAGGCTGGCAGTGATGGCGGTCTGCTCGCCGTCCAGATCGAACGGCTCGCGCAGCGCCGCGTGCACTTTCTCCGCGACGCGCAGCGCGCGCCGGCCAGCACTGTCCCGGCGTGGGTCGCTGGCTTGCAGCAGGATGGCGAATTCGTCGCCGCCCAGGCGCGCCAGCGTGTCACCGTCACGCAGCAGATGGACGAGCCGCTCGCCCACGGCGCGCAGCAACTGGTCGCCACGCTCATGACCACGCGCATCGTTCAAAGTCTTGAAGCGATCCAGATTGAACAGGATCAGCGCATCCTGACGCGGCTGGCGGTGAGACAGCGCCAGCACGATGCCCAGGCGGTCGAGCAACAGCGCGCGATTGGGCAGACCGGTCAGCGCGTCGTAGTAGGCCAGACGGTTGATCTCGGCATCGGCACGCTTTTGCGCGGTGATGTCCTGCTGTATGGCCAGATAGTGGCCGATGCGGCCGTCCGCCTCGCGCACCGGCGCGATGATCGCGGCATCGATGTATTCGCTGCCGTCCTTGCGTCGGTTGATGAACTCGCCGCGCCATACCTGGCCGTCGCGCAGTGTCCGCCACATGGCTCGATAGGTGTCCGGCGGGGTCTTGCCGGATGCCACCAGCGACGGTTTGCGCCCCAGCACCTCGGCGCGGCCGTGGCCGGTGTTGCGCACGAAGGATTCGTTGACATACTCGATGACGCCGGCGAGGTCGGTGATCAGGATGCTCTCCGGGCTCTGTTCCACCGCCAGCGACAGCTTGCGCAGTTCCGACTCGGCCCGCTGGCGCTCGTGGATCTCGCGGGTCAAGCGGAAATTGGCGCGCAGCAGACCCAGTGCGATCAACGCCAGCAGCACGCTGCCGGTGACCGCACCGATCGCGATGCCGCCCTGGAAACGCTGCCAGACGTCGCGCAACGTGAAAGAAGGCGCGGCGTCGAACGGTGGCAGACGCAGTTCGCGCAGCAGATCGTCGACCGGACGGTAGTCGCCGGGAATGGTGAAGCCCTGGATGCGCATCAGGCGCGCCAACGGTCCGTCGTGCGGCAGGGCGAGCAGTGCGGCGGTGACCTTGCGCGCCAGCTCCTGATCGACATCGGGCATGGCCGCGAAGGCCCACTCGGGGTAGAGCCGCGTCGACAGCTGGAATGGAAAACCGGCCTCGCCACGCGCGTTGATCACCTTGATGCGGGCCGGATCGAGGCGACCCTCGCGGGTCATCGCCTCCAGCACACCGGTACGCACGAAACCGGCATCGGCCCGCCCGCCCAGCACCTCCTGCACCGCCTTGTCCTGCGGCTGGCCGGTCTCCAGCACGCGCGCGTCGCCGGGCAGCCACACGCCGACGCGCGCCAGTTCCAGCGCCTGCATCTGGTAGGAACCCAGCGAGTTGACCGAACTGGTGGCCAGCGTCTTGCCGCGCAGATCCTCGAGCTCGCGCAGGTCGTCGCGCTCGGCGCGGGCGAAGATGACGCCACCGAAGCGCGGCAGCGCGTGCCCGTCCTCTTTCTCCACCAACGTCGCCAGCGGCGAGGACAGGCCGTTGCGGTAGGTCAACAGGATGTAATGCGACGGCTGGGTCAACACGAACTCAACCCGACCCTCGGCGACCGCGGCCTCCAGTTCCGGGTAGGTGTAGACGTCCAGCGCGAAGCGGTGGCCCGGCACCGACCAGTCCAGATACTCCACCAGCGGCGACCAGCGCTGCAGGGTCTCGGGCTTGGGGCGGAACGCCAGCACGGCCACGCGTACCGGTTGGGGCTGGGCCGGCGCGTCGGCCATCCGTGCCTGGCCGGATGCTTCCGCTGACGCCGCGGTGGCCATCCAGGTCCACGCGACGAAACAGAACAACGTGGTCCGCATCAGGGCCGCGCGGGTGATCAGGGGTATTGCCGGAATGCTTGTAGTGGTCATGGGCAATATCCCACGCGCGCCGCCGGCTTTCCTCTCCCCCGGCCGCCCGCGTGGCTCGGTTGCAAGCGCCACCATGATGCCCCATCGCGCACGCTCACGAAAGGGGCGGCGGCACGCGGGCGACTGGGCCACGTGCGGTTCCCCGGAAGCAGTGGGGCGCGGTGACGAGGACGATGGCCGCTCGCGCTTCAATGCGCGTGCGGCAGCACCTGTTGGACCACCTGCACCACGCCAACCCCGGCGAGCAGCAAGGCCAGTTGCGCCGCTGCATCGCGCATGCGGCGACGACGGTGCAGTTCCGGCACCAAGTCGGCCACGGCGATGTAGATGAAGCTGGCGGCGGCGAGGACGATGACGTAAGGAATGGCAGCCTGCGCGGAGGCCAGTGCCAGGTAGCCGAGCAGGCCGCCCAGCAACATGGCGGCGCCGGACAGGGCGTTGAGCGCCAGCGCGCGCGCCTTGGGCAACCCCGCCGCCAGCAGCACCATGAAGTCGCCGATCTCCTGCGGCAGTTCATGCGCCAGCACGGCCAGCGTGGTGATCCAGCCGAGGCGCACGTCGACCATGAACGCGGCGGCGATGAGCACACCGTCGACGAAGTTGTGCAGGCCGTCGCCCAGCACGATCATGGGCACCTGCGGCGCCGGCGCATGGGTCGCGCCATGGGCGTGATCGTGGCGCCACAGCGCGGCCTTCTCCAACAGAAAGAACACGACGATGCCGGCCAGCACCAATTCGCCGACGCGCTCCGGCTCGAGCCCGAGATGGGTCGCCTCCGGCAGCAGTCCGGTGAAGGCGAACGCCAGCAATACACCGACCGCGAACGCCACCATGCGGTCGGCGAAGCGCGGCAGCCAGGTCAACGCCAGCGTCGCTGCCAGCAGTACCGACAGCACGCCACCGGCAAAGGTGGCGAGCAGGATGTGCATCAGGGTCATGGCGCGGCGGACGATGGCGGAGCGCGGATTCTAGGCGCCGCCACCCCTAGATGCAACATCGTTGCATCTAGGGGTGGCTCACCGTGCCTCAGCCCATCGCCGCGTGCGTGAAATCGTTCAGCAGACGAACGACAAATTCCGGGTCCACATCCGCGGTGATGAACACGAAACGGCTGCGCCTGTCGTCATCCGGCCAGGCTGCCAGGCGCGCCGGCGGATAGAACACGGGGCCGACGGCATGCAGCACCGTGGCGCCGTCCTGACCGCGCAGATCGACCAGCGCCTTCATGCGCAGCAGATGCGCGGGCAGGCTGGTGCGCAGCAGGTCCAGTGCCGAGGACAGCGCCAGCCCATCCAGCGGCGCATCGAAATCGACACTGAAGGCGCGGATGCGCTGGTCATGCCGATCGGCTTGCGCCGGTTGCGCCGGGCGCGCGAGCAGGCCACCGCGCGTTACCGGGCGATAGCGCGCGTGTGCCAGCCAGCGGGCGACGTCGGCCGGTTTTCCGGCGGCATCGAACAAGCCCAGACCGGTGACGCGGCCGGCGTCGATCACGCCGTGCGTGACCCGCTCACGTGCGGCCGCCGGATTCATCGCCGCCAGCCGACGTTCCAGGGCCGCCAGCGTCGCCGTATCGGCCAGATCGGTCTTGGTCAGCAACAGGCGGTCGGCCATGGCGACCTGACGCACGGCCTCGTAATGCCGATCGAGCTGTTCCGGCGCAAGCAGCGCGTCGACCGTGGTGAGCACGCCGTCCAGCCGATGGCGCGCGGCGATCCAGCGCTCGTTGAGCAGCGTATCGAGCACGGGTGCGGGATCGGCGATGCCGGTGGTCTCGATGATCACGCGTTGATAGCGCGGAAGCTTGCCGTCGCTGCGTCCCAGATACAGGTTCTTCAGCGTCGGCGCCAGCGCGCCCTGCACCTGGCAGCACACACAGCCCCCGGACAGCAGAGCCAGGGGACCACGCGTCTCCTCGAGCAAACGGTGATCCAGCGCCACCTCGCCGAACTCGTTCATGACCACGGCGGTCAGCGGCAACTGGCGCAGCAGTTGGTTGAGCAGCGTGGTCTTGCCGCTGCCGAGGAAGCCGGTCAGCAACGTGACCGGCAGGATGTCCGTTGCGCTCACGCGCAGTGCGGGCAGCGCCCTGCCACGGTCAGTTCCACGCCTTCGGCACTGAACCCCTCGGGCAGATGCAGTTCGGCCGGCGTCGGCAAGGTTTCCAGACAGAACACGCGGTGACAGCGCAGGCAGTGGAAATGGGCGTGACGGTGCGCGGGCGTGGCCACGGCATTGAACCGCCAGACGCGATCCTCGCCGGCGATCTTGTGCGCCAGCCCCTGGCGCACCAGCCATTCCAGCACGCGGTACAGGGTGACGCGGTCGAGCGCCTCCTGCTCGGCCAGACATCGTTCCAGTTCGTGATGGGTGAGCGCCTGCGGCGCCTGCAACAGCACGGCGAGCACGCGCCGGCGCGCGGGCGTGACACGGCCACCGCGCGCGCGTAGCAGGGCTTCGGCCTGATCGATGGCAGTCATGCGCGCGATGGTAACGTGAAACCGCGCCAGCGTCGGTGCCCCACCCGCGCCGCCATGCGCGCGGGTAGAATGCGCGCCACCATGGCCGACCCGCTGCTGCACAAGGGCGCCGCGAAGACCGCGCGCATCCCCGTCAAGATCATCCCGCGTCCGCGCACACGTCTGCCGGCCTGGATCAAGGCGCCGGCACCGACCGGGGCGCAGGTGGCGCAGTTGAAGGCCACGCTGCGCGCGGCGGGACTGCATACGGTATGCGAGGAGGCGTCCTGTCCCAACCTGGGCGAGTGCTTCCGCCATGGCACCGCCACGTTCATGATCCTGGGCGATCTGTGTACCCGGCGCTGCCCGTTCTGCGACGTCGGCCATGGACGGCCTTTGCCGCCCGACACCGAAGAGCCGGGGCGTCTGGCGCGCACCGTGGCGGCGATGAAGCTGCGCCATGTGGTGATCACCAGCGTCGATCGCGACGATCTGGCCGACGGCGGCGCGGCGCATTTCGCCGCCTGTGTCGCTGCGGTGCGCGCCGCCGCTCCCGGCATTCGCGTGGAGATCCTGACGCCGGACTTCCGCGGCCGGCTGGACCGGGCGCTCGCGGTTCTGGCCACCGCGCCGCCGGACGTGATGAACCACAATCTGGAAACCGTGCCGCGCCTGTACCGCGCCTGCCGGCCCGGCGCCGATTACGCGCACTCGTTGACCCTGCTGGCGGAATTCAAGCGCATGCACCCTGGCGTACACACCAAATCCGGGCTGATGCTGGGCCTGGGCGAACACGACGACGAAGTGGTGGCGGTGATGCACGACCTGCGCCGGCACCAGGTCGACCTGCTCACACTCGGCCAGTACCTGCAACCCGGCCCGCATCACCTGCCGGTGGCACGCTTCGTACCCCCCGAGGGGTTCGAACGCCTGGCGGGCATCGCCCGGGAACTCGGCTTTCGCCACGTCGCCAGCGGCCCGCTGGTACGCTCCAGCTACCACGCCGACCGGCAGGCCGCCACGCTGTGACCAGCGCGGCGGCCGGGTCGGGGCTGTTTACAACGCCATACCCTGGGCGCGCACGTCCTCTTCCGCCAGCAGTTTGCCGACCTCACGCGTCAATGCGCGCATCATTCCGGCGGCATTGCGCATGCCCGCCTGCATGCCGTTGACCGCCAGCCCGCCCAGCGGGGCCAGCACGCTCGCCAGATCCTTCAGCGGGTCGAGGCAGGCTTCGCCTTCGACACTGGCCGTAGCCGGAGTCTGCGGCGCTGCCTGCATGCCGTCGCGGAAGCCCTGGCGGAAACGTGCGATGTCCCATTGCCAGCGCATCAGACGGCCGGCTTCATAGGCGGTGATGCGGCCTTCGCGCAGGGCCTGTTCGATGGCGGCGAAACGCGCCATGGTCTCGGCCATCAGCGCGGCATCGTCCGGCGCGGCCGGTGCCGCCACGCGCGGCTCGGAACCGCGCGCACGCGCGCAGGCTCTGGCCTCGGACGGTTTTGCCGACAACTGCGGCAGCCGGGTGGCGGCCTCCTCGACCGGGTTGGCCTGGCCGGGGCCGGCCGCGGCGAACAGCAGTGTCGTCAGCGTAGCGATGGTGAACGTCTTCACAGGGGAACGGGGTGTCATGATCTATCTCCTTGAGGTTGCCTGCCGGCACCGGGTGCGCCGCAGGTGAGGCCAGTGTGCGACGGCGGCGTAAGCGCGCGATTTCCCGGCTGTTGCCGAATTGCAAGGAGTTGTTTCAGACCGGAACCACGCGCCCCGGGGCGGGTCACTGCGCGTATCCGCGCGCAATCCAGCGCCCCAGCAGTTCCAGCCACGCGCGCGCCAGTTCCAGCGGCCACAGCAGGCCGATCAGGCAGGCGTCGAGCGCGGGCGTACCCTGCCGCCGGCGCAGCCAGCCCAGGGACAAGGCGATTCCGGTATAGATCAGCACGTACAACGTCAGGCTCATGGCGGCATCCCCGAATACGACGATGCCGGCCAGGTTAGCGTCCCGGAGTCTCACCAGATGAGCCTACGGCAGACGCACCGCCAGGCTTGTGGCATCTTTACCGCCGTGCATCCAGATGCCCGACCATCCCCAACGCGAGAACTGCGCCATGCCCCTGTGGATCCCTGCCCTGAAAGCCGCCCTGCCCTACGTCGCCAGCGTCGTCGGCAGCGCCATTCCCGCCTTCACCGCGCGCAAGGATCAGGCGCGCGCCAACGACCTGATCAGCCAGCAGATCGCCGAATTACAGCAGGCCGTGACCGCCAATGCCGGCTCCATCCGCCTGCTGGCGCAGCAACTGGAGAACACGCTGAAGGCGGTGGAACAAGGCGGCAACGCGCTGGAACGCAGCCTGAACGAATCGCGCGAGCTGCTGGCGCGCCATGAACGGCTGGCCGCGCAGCGGGAGCAGGAATACGCACAGATGCAACGCACACTGCGCCAGACCCGTTGGCTGGCGCTAGGCGCGCTGGTGCTGGCGTTGCTGGCGCTGGCCGCGGCACTGTGGCCGGCCTGAACGGCCGGACCGCCGGGCTCACCAGATGCCGAGATACTCCAGGATGCCCTGGGCCGCCTGCCGCCCTTCGTAGACGGCGGTGACCACCAGGTCGGAGCCGCGCACCATGTCGCCGCCGGCGAAGATCTTGGGATTGGCGGTCTGGAAGGCATGGCGCTGTCCGCGCGCGATGACCCGGCCGCCCGCGTCGGTGGTGATGCCGAGTTCGGCGAACCACGGCTGCGGGTTGGGGCGGAAGCCGAACGCAACCAGCACGCGGTCGCACGGCACGATTTCCTCCGAGCCTTCGACCACCACCGGCGTGCGCCGGCCGCGCGCGTCGGGTTCGCCGAGCGTCGTGGTGACCAGCTTGATACCTTCGACGCGACCATTGCCGACGATCTGCACCGGCTGGCGGTTCCACAGGAACTGCACGCCTTCCTCCTTGGCGTTGGCCACCTCGCGCTTCGATCCGGGCATGTTGGCCTCGTCGCGCCGATAGGCGCAGGTGACGCTGGCCGCGCCCTGGCGGATGGCGGTGCGGTTGCAGTCCATCGCGGTGTCGCCGCCGCCCAGCACCACCACGCGCAGGCCCTTCATGTCGATGAAGGCGTCCTGGGGCAGGCCGAGGCAGTGGTTGATGTTGGAGATCAGGAACGGCAGCGCCGGCATCACGCCAGGCAGTTCCTCGCCGGGGATGTCCGCGCGCATGTAGGTGTAGGTGCCCATGCCCATGAACACCGCATCGTATTCGGCGAGCAGATCGGCCATCGCCACGTCTTTGCCCACCTCGGTGTTGAGGCGGAATTCGATGCCCATGCCCTCGAAGATCGCGCGCCGGCGGGTCATGACGCGCTTTTCCATCTTGAACTCGGGTATGCCGAAGGTGAGCAGCCCGCCAATCTCGGGGTAGCGATCGAACACCACTGCCTGCACGCCGTTGCGCGCCAGCACGTCGGCACAACCGAGACCGGCGGGACCGGCGCCGATCACCGCCACCTTGCGGCCGGTGGCCACCACCTTGCTCAGATCCGGACGCCAGCCCTGGTCGAAGGCGGTATCGCTGATGTACTTCTCCACCTGACCGATGGTGACTGCGCCGGCGTTGACCTGGTTCAGCGTGCACGCCCCCTCGCACAGCCGGTCCTGCGGGCAGACGCGGCCACACACCTCGGGCAGCGAGTTGGTCAGGTGCGACAGCTCGGCGGCTTCGAACAGGCGGCCTTCCTCGACCAGCTTGAGCCAGTTGGGGATGTAGTTGTGCACCGGGCACTTCCACTCGCAGTAGGGGTTGCCGCAGGCCAGGCAGCGGCCGGACTGCTCGCGCGCGTGATCGGCGTCCATCGGCGCGTAGATCTCGCGGAACTCGACCTTGCGCACCTCTGCTGCGGTCTTGGCGCCATCGCGGCGGGGGATGTTGAGAAACTGGAAGACGTCGGACATATCGTTTACCTAGCCGGTGATCTCGACGATGGCTTCGCCGGCGTGCGACAACACCACCGCATCATCGAAAATGCTCGCGAAAACCTGCTGCAGACGCGCGTTACTGACGTTGCCGCACGTCACCCATGACAATCTCGGCGGCGGGCGATGCTGCAGGATCGACTCGACGAAGTTGCCATGCTTGCCGATCATGGCGCCGTCCCCGCCCGGGGATTGGCGTGGCGGATCGAACCTGACCGCAGCCTCGGCGTCGCGCAGCCCCATGACCCGCTGCGCGCGCCCATCAACGCCGCGCGTTTCCCGCAGCCTTTGCGCCAGTCCCGGCGGCAATTGCGCATCGATCCAGGCAATCACACCGCCAGCCCAGCGATATCCGCGCGTGGCGCCGCGAATGACAGGCCAGCCTGGAGATCGGCCCGGTCCCCATCGGGGAAGTCGGCGAGGCTGACATCCAGGTCGACGCCCCCGGCCAGCATGTCCGGCACATCGGCGACACGAAAACGCATGCCGCGCCAGCGCACGTGACCGCCACACTGGCGTGGAATGAAGCCGATGCGTTGTTCGGGCGCAGCATCCATGACTTAATCCTTCAACAGGCTGTCCAGGGTCAGCGCCTTGGGTTTCACCAGCCAGAAGCGGTGCAGCGCCTGATCGAAGTCGTCCAGCAAGGCGCGGGCGCGAGCGCTGCCGGTGTAGTGCAGATGGCGTTCCAGCCGCTCACGCAGATAGGCGCGATGCTCGCCGGTCTTCTCGTCGTTGATACGGTTGATGTCCACCAGCTCGTTGTTGTAGCGCTCGGCGAACCGACCGGACTCATCGTAGACCAGCGCGAAGCCGCCGGTCATGCCGGCGCCGAAGTTGAGGCCGGTGTCACCGAGCACGACGATGCAGCCGCCGGTCATGTATTCGCAGCCGTGCTCGCCCACGCCTTCCACCACCGCCACCGCACCGGAGTTGCGCACGCCGAAGCGCTCGCCGGCGATGCCGGCGGCATACAGTTCGCCGCCGGTGGCACCGTACAGACAGGTGTTGCCGACGATGCTGGCGCGGTGCGACTCGAACGCGGAGTTCCTGGGCGGATAGACGATCAGGCGGCCGCCGGCCATGCCCTTGCCGACGTAGTCGTTGGCATCGCCTTCCAGCTCCAGCGTGAGACCCTTGTGGTTCCACACGCCGAAGCTCTGCCCGGCGGAACCGGTCAGCCGGATGTGCAGGCAGTCGTCCGGCAAGCCGTCGGCGCCGTGCGCCAGCGCGATCTCGCCGGACAGGCGCGCGCCGATCGAGCGGTTGACGTTGCGCACGCGGTACTCCAGCCGTTGCCGACGCTTGGCACGGATGCCGTCGATGGCGTCGGCGACCATTCTTTCGGCCAGTTCACCCTTGTCGAACGACGGATTGGAGGCCTCCACGCAGTAACGCGGTTCGGCCGCATCGATGGCACCCTGGCTCAGCAGCGCATCCAGCTTCAGGCGTCCCTGCCGCTCGGTCTCGCCCGGCAGCAGTTCCAACAGCTCGGTGCGGCCGATCAGATCCTCGAACCGACGCACACCCAGTTTCGCCATCCATTCGCGCGTTTCCATGGCGACGAAGGTGAAGAAGTTGACCACCATGTCGGGCAGGCCGATGAAGAACTGCTTGCGCAGGCGCGCGTCCTGCGTGGCCACGCCGGTGGCGCAGTTGTTCAGGTGGCAGATGCGCAGGTACTTGCAGCCCAGCGCGATCATCGGCGCGGTGCCGAAGCCGAACGACTCGGCACCGAGCATGGCCGCCTTGACCACGTCCAGCCCGGTCTTCAGACCACCGTCGGTCTGCACGCGCACACGTCCGCGCAGGCCGTTGGCGCGCAACACCTGCTGCGCCTCGGTCAGGCCCAGTTCCCACGGCGTGCCGGCGTACTTGACGCTGGTCAGCGGGCTGGCGCCGGTGCCGCCGTCGTAGCCGGAGATGGTGATGAGGTCGGCATAGGCCTTGGCCACACCGGCGGCGATGGTGCCCACACCGGGTTCGGCCACCAGCTTGACCGACACCAGCGCCTTGGGGTTGACCTGCTTCAGATCGAAGATCAGCTGCGCCAGATCCTCGATCGAGTAGATGTCATGGTGCGGCGGCGGCGAGATCAGCGAGATGCCGGGCTTGGTACAGCGCAGGCGGGCGATCAGCTCGGACACCTTGCCGCCCGGCAACTGGCCGCCCTCGCCGGGCTTGGCGCCCTGGGCGATCTTGATCTGCAACACCTCGGCGTTGACCAGGTAGTGCGGCGTCACACCGAAGCGGCCGGAGGCGACCTGCTTGATCTTGGACATCTTCAGCGTGCCGTAACGCGCCGGATCCTCGCCACCCTCCCCGGAGTTGGAGCGACCACCGATGCGGTTCATGCCCTCGGCCAACGCCTCGTGCGCCTCCGGCGACAGGGCGCCCAACGACATGCCGGCGGAATCGAAGCGTTTGAGGATGGACTCCACCGGCTCGACCTCGTCCAGCGGGATGGACTCACCGAACTTCGGCCGCATCAGGTCGCGGAACATCGCCACCGGTCGTTCGTTCACCGTCGCCGCATACCGTTTGTAGGCTTCGTAGGAACCGCTCTGCACCGCCGCCTGTAGTTGCTGCACCACGTCCGGGTTGTAGGCGTGGAACTCCTCGCCATGCATGAACTTGAGCAGGCCGCCGGCGGGGATCGCGCGCAGCGGGTTGAACGCGGCACGTGCCAGGCGCTTCTGGTCAGCCTCGAAATCGGCGAAGTTGGCGCCGGAGACGCGCGACACGCTGCCCTTCAGGCAGCGTTCGACCACCTCCTCGTGCATGCCCACCACCTCGAACAACTGCGCGCCGCGATAGCTGGCGATGGCGGAGATGCCCATCTTCGACATCACCTTGAGCAGGCCCTTGTCGATGCCCTTGCGGTAGTTGGCCAGTGCCTTGGTGGCCGGCAGCTTGATCTCGCCCGAACGCACCATTTGCAGAATGCTCTGGTAGGCGAGGTAGGGATACACGGCGGTGGCACCGTAGCCGATCAGCGCGGCGATCTGATGCGGGTCGCGCGCGGCACCGGTCTTGACGATCAGGTTGGCATCGCAGCGCAGGCCGGCGTCGATCAGCGCGTGATGCACGGCACCGGTAGCGAACAGCGCTGGGATGGGCAGCTTCGCGGCGTCGATGGCGCGGTCGCTCAGCACCACCACCACTTTGCCGGCGCGCACCGCCGCCACCGCGTCAGCCGCGAGCCGGTCGAGCGCGGTGCGCATATCGGCTTGGGCAGGATCGTAGTTGAGATCCAGGGTGATCGGGTCGTAGGCCGGGTCGGGGCTGGTGGTCACCGCCAGGAAGGCGTCGCGCGACAGCACCGGCGAGTTGAGTTCGATGCGGTGCGCGTGTTCCGGTGTTTCCTCGAACAGGTTGCGCTCGCGCCCGAACACCGTGTGCAACGACATGACGATGGCCTCGCGGATCGGATCGATCGGCGGGTTGGTGACCTGCGCGAACTGCTGGCGCAGATAGTCGAACGGCGAGCGCACTTGGCGAGACAACACCGCCATCGGCGTGTCGTCGCCCATCGAACCGACCGCCTCCTGGCCGTCCTCGGCAAGCACGCGGATGACCTGGTCCAGCTCCTCGAAGCTGACATTGAACAGCTTCTGGTGGGTGGCGATGCTGGCGGCGTCCAGAGCGGGGTATCCGGCATCCTGATCCGGGCCGAACTCGATGCGGCGGCCGGCCGTTTTCAGCCATTCGCGGTAGGGGTGGCGACCCTTCAGTTGCGCATCGATGTCTTCCGGCAACAGGAAGGTGCCGGTCTCCAGATCGGCCGCGACCATCTGACCCGGGCGTACACGGCCCTTGGCCACGATGTTCTCCGGTCCGCCGTAATCCCACACCCCGACTTCCGAGGCGATGGTGACGTAGCGGTCGCGCGTCACCACGTAGCGCGCCGGGCGCAGGCCGTTGCGGTCGAGCAGGCAGACGCCGTAGCGCCCGTCGGTCATGACGATGCCGGCCGGGCCATCCCACGGCTCCATGTGCATGGAGTTGTACTCGTAGAACGCGCGCAGGTCGGGATCCATGTTGGTGACGTTCTGCCAGGCCGGCGGCACCATCATGCGCAACGACCGGAACAGGCCGGCACCGCCCATGAGCAGGCCTTCCAGCATGTTGTCGAAGCTCATCGAGTCGGAGCCTTTGAAGCCCACCATCGGCCGCACGTCTTCCATGTCGGGAATCATCGCCGACTCGAACTTGCGCTCGCGCGCGCGGCTCCAGTTGCGGTTGCCCTGCACCGTGTTGATCTCGCCGTTGTGCGCGAGATAGCGGAACGGCTGCGCCAGGCGCCATTCCGGCCAGGTGTTGGTGGAGAAGCGCTGGTGGAATACCGCCAGCGCCGAGGCGAAGCGCTCGTCACTGAGGTCGGGGTAGAACACCGGCAGATATTCCGGCATCACCAGGCCCTTGTAGGCAATCACACGGCCGGACAGGGTCGGCACGTAGAAGGTGGCATCGTCACCGGCCAGTGCCTTCTCGGCACGACGGCGGGCGATGTACAGCTTGCGCTCGAAAATCTCGGCGTCGATCGTATCAGGGCAGTTGACGAACACCTGCTCGATCACCGGCAGGCTCTTCAGCGCGTATTCGCCCAGCGCGGAGGCGTCGGTCGGCACTGCGCGGAAGCCCAGCGGCGCCAGCCCCTGTGCCCGCAGTTCGGTGAGCAGTCGCTCGCGTGCCCGCGCGGCGCGCGCCGGATCCTGGTTGAGGAACACCAGCCCGGCAGCGTAGCGCGCAGCGAGCGCGAAGCCGTTGTCCGCCGCCACGGCGCGCAGGAAGGCGTCCGGCTTCTTGAACAGCAGGCCGCAGCCGTCGCCGGACTTGCCGTCCGCCGCTACCGCGCCGCGATGGGTCATGCACGCCAGCGAGGCGATGGCGGTGGTCACCAGCTTGTGCGTGGCCTGGTCATCGAGTTGCGCGATCAGGCCGAAACCGCAACTGTCCTGTTCGAAATCCGGGCTGTAGAGCGTGCCGGCCAGGCGGCTTTGTCGATCTTCCATCGTTGTTGCGCCGATCAGGGTGAGTGGAGCAAAAAAGGGCGGAAATTTTAGCCCGGACAAGGACTTCCCGCCAGCCGGCGCGACACCCCGTTGCGGATGCCGCGCCAATAGCCGACAATTCTACTCGGCTATTTACCGGGAATCACCATGCCTTACTTCATCTACAAAATCGGCCCGATGAACATCCTGAGCAAACAGGACGTGGCCGACAGCTTCAAGGCCGCCAAGGCGATCGCCAACGAACTGCGCAAGCAACTCGACCCCAATGCCGGCACAACGATCAAGATGATCTTCGCCGACAACGAACTGGCCGCCGAGGACATCCTGTCGCAACCGCGAGAACTGGATCCGTCGCTGGCCGGCGACGACTACTGACGCGGACCAAGCCGGCGCCCATGTCCGGTTACAACGAGGAAGCCTACAAGGCCGCGCGCGACAGCGCGATCGCACTTCCCTGTCCGTTCGAACGTGCCTTGTTGTCCCGTTGCGCGGAATGTCATCGGGCGCGCAAGCTCTTGCTGGCCGAGCGGGAAGCGATCAGCTGCACCGAAGCGGGCGCCAACGCCGACTGTCGCGCGCTGCACCGCGCCCTGCACATCAACGCACGATTCGCGTTGCACATCGGCGCGGACCAACCGTGGCCGTTCGGCAAGGAGATTCGCGCGCAGTGCGGCGGCATGCTGGGGCTGCGCGGCGCGCTGGACGAGGACGACAGCCGTCCGCCGGACATCGGCAGGCTGGTCGAGCGTGCGTTGCAGGTCTATGGCACGGTCGACGCCTTCCCTTACTCGCGCATCATGCGCGACGTGGCACATTACCAGCCGCGCAGACGCCGCGGCGACAAGTGACCGGGCGGCACACGCTCAGGGCGCATCAATGCGCCGGCCCGGCGGGCGCAGCCAGCAACCGAACGACATCCCCCACCGCCAACCCCAGCATGGACGCGGCATGCGCCCGGTTGGCAGCAATCTCGATCAGGCCGGCGCTGTTGACATACCAGAACGGCTCGCCCTTGCGCGCGTCGCCGAACACGCGGCGCCAGTTCAGACTGTGGCCTTTGACCATGAGCGTCACGCCGGGATCGGCCAGGCCGCCGCGGATGCCGGTCCAGGCATTGCCGTAGTGGTCGACGTAGATGATGCGCGCCAGGTCGCCGGCATCGAAACGAATGTTGAGCTGGTCCTTTGCGGTCAGCCGGTCGGCAGGAAAGCGCCCGGCGGCAATGGCCGCGGCGATGGGCGCGAACAGATCGCGGCCGTGAAAGGTGTCGGACAACGACGCCGGTGTCCAGTCGATGCGCCACACCCGCGCCTGTTCTGCACGCGCCGCGGCGATGGACAGCAGGCCATTGTCCGGACCGACGAACCAGCGCCCGTCCGCCTCGACCACACAGGCTTCGCGCGGACCACCGACGCCGGGATCGACCACGCAAAAGAACACCGCACCCGGCGCGAACGACAAGCTCAGTGCGTCCAGCAACTGCGCGCCAGCATGGGCGTTGAAGTCCGGAGCGGCATGCAGCAGATCGACGATGGGCACACCGGGCGCCTCGCGCGCCAACACGGCCTTGACCTGGCCCACGTAGGGGTCCTGCCAGCCGTAGTCGGTGAACAGCACCAGCATCGGGACTGCCCCCGTCATGGCCCGCGTCAGCCCTGCTTGTCGCCGCAGCCGCAATCGCCGGCGCGCGGCTCGTCGGTGTATTTCTCGTCTTCCAGGCGCTCACGGTTGGCCAGGAATTCCTCGCGCAGCTTCTCCGCCTTGGCTTTCAGCCGCGCCATGCGCTCGTCGTAGGCACCTTCGCGTTCCTCCAGGAAACGTTCGCCGAACAGCGCATGCTTGAGAAAGTTGTAGCCGAACTCCATCAACGCCTCATCGTCCGCCAGCAGCGTGGCCATCACCTCCAACGGCACATCATAGGTGCGGTTGAACGATTCGCTGGAGACGAAGGCGCGGAACCGGTCGATGTCGTAGCTGACCATGAAGAACAATTGGTTGGAGATGGCCGGCGGCTTGCCGATGGCCGGCCCGGCGGATTTCTTCTTCAGCACCAGTTGGCGCCAGCCACGACCCTTGTCGTCGTAGACGTCCACACCCTGTTCCTGGCGGTAGGCGTCGATGGTCAGCGACCGCGGTTCCTTGTGGCCCAGGCAGTGCGGCTCCTGCACCAGGGCATAGGACGTGCGGTCGGTGTATTCATCCTGATTGCGCATCGACAACAGGGCCACGGGGTAGTACCGGCAGGCCGTCGGCCGGTTCTCGTAGACCGCACAACCTTCCGGACGCATGAAGCGGCAGGCGGTGCCGCCCTCGACCGGCCGCAACTTGACGCCGGGTGTGCCGTCCTGGTCCATTTCGTACGGCACCGTGTACTGTTGCAGGAACTCGCCGGACGACAGTTGCAGGTGGTTCTTCAGGCGCAGGATGTCGTAGGGCGTCAGGGTGATGTCGATGTTGGAGCAACAGGCGTTCCAGCAGCCGACGTCCTTGTGGCAGCGGAACTGGATGACCTTGTCGCCTGCCAGCAACGTGGGCATGACCGGGGAAAGCTCGAAAGGAGCCTGCTCGGCGAGGTTCTTGAATTGGCTTTCGTCCATGGCGTCAGGGGTCGGAGGTCGGGAAACAGGAATCAGAGGTCAAAAACCGGGGGAGGTTCAACACGATTCCCGAATCCTGACTTCTGAGCCCGAAGAAAAAAACCGGGCGCCTCGTGAGCGCCCGGTTCGTGTGCCTGCGGATGCTTAGTGAGCGGCAGGCTTGAACAGCTTGGACTTGTCGACCAGATCGACGTGACGACGCTTGAAGTTGGTCCACTTCTTGGTGGTCTTGTCGTAGATCGAGTTGCCGAACACCTTCCAGTTCTCTTCGTCGATGAAGTTCTTGTCGGTCCGGTAGTAGAAGCCGGGATAACGCGACTCTTCACGGAACTGGATGTGCTTCATGTGGGCTTCCGCCGTCAGGATGCGGTGGTAGTTTTCCCAGGC
>CAYTRH010000038.1:0-19591 GCA_964440155.1 uncultured Thiobacillus sp.
CCTATGCCGCGCTGACCTCTGCCGCGGCGCGCGCCGCCTGGCTGCGCGCGCACGACGCGTTCATGCGCGATCGGGAGGAAGCCTGCCTGTGTGTGCATCAGGACTTGCTGCTGACGGAGCACCGGCCGCCCGACCGTTGAGGTAGCGCGCGTCACGGTACGGCGGTCAGGGGGCTTCGGCGCGGAGGTCGCAGTCCGCCGCTGCGGCGGGCATGTCGCCGCACCCTTGGTACACTCGGGTGACATCCCGCAACGACCCGTCTACGCCGCAGTCCACCCACCCGATGTCGTCCGCGCCCCGCCTGCTGCAACTGCCTATCGCCGGCATGACCTGTGCAGCCTGTTCGGCCCGCCTGGAGCGGGTGCTGAACGGGCTGCCCGGCGTACACGCGCAGGTCAACCTGGCAACCGAGCGGGCGCGGGTCGAATTCGACCCGGCGCGGGTCTCGCCGGACGCCATTCTGGCCGGCATCACCCGCGCCGGTTTCCAGGTGCCGCCGGAAACCGTCGATCTGGCCATCGGCGGCATGACCTGCGCCGCCTGTACGGCGCGTCTGGAACGGGTGCTGAACGCACTGCCCGGCGTCGAGGCGCACGTCAACCTGGCGACAGAGAAGGCGCGGGTGCGCTACACGCCCGGCTTGGCGAGCATGGACGACCTGATTGCGGCGGTGGCCCGCGCAGGTTTCACTGCCACACCGGTCAGCGATGCCGCGCGCGCCGAGGACAAGGCGCGCAGGCTGGCCGCCTATCGCCACGAACGGCGCGTGGTGATCATCGCCGCGCTGCTGACCCTGCCGTTGCTGGCGATGATGCCGTTCATGCTGGGCGGCGAACACCACGTCGCCTGGATGCCGCCGTGGCTGCAAGGACTGCTGGCCACGCCGGTGCAATTCTGGGTAGGCGCGCGTTTCTACCGAGGCGCCTGGAACAGTCTGCGCGGTGGCGGCGCCAACATGGACGTGCTGGTAGCGCTGGGCACCAGCGCGGCCTACTTCTACAGCCTGGCGGTGCTGCTGTTCGATCCCGGCGGCCATGTCTACTTCGAGGCCAGCGCCGCCATCATCACACTGGTGCGCCTGGGCAAGCTGCTGGAAGCGCGCGCCCGCAGCCGCACCTCCGCCGCCATCGAGCAACTGCTGGGTCTGCAACCACGCCGCGCGCGCGTCGAACGCGGCGGCCGTATGGTGGACATCGACGCCGCGCAGCTGCGCATCGGCGACGTGGTCGAGGTACGCGCCGGCGAGCGCGTGCCGGTGGACGGCGTGGTGCTGGACGGCAGCTCCAACGTCGACGAGAGCCTGCTCACCGGCGAGAGTCTGCCGTTGGCCAAGCTGCCCGGCGCGCGCGTGCATGCCGGCACGCACAATCTGGAAGGGCTGCTGCGGGTGCGCGCCGAGGGCGTCGGCGCGCATACCCAGTTGATGGAGATCGTGCGCCTGACCGAGGCGGCACAAGGCTCCAAGGCGCCCATCCAGGCCCTGGCCGACCGCATCGCCGCGGTGTTCGTGCCCGCCGTGGTGGCGCTGGCGCTGCTCACCTTCGCCGGCTGGTGGCTGGCCGGCGGCGACTTCACGCACAGCCTGATTCCGGCGGTGGCGGTGCTGGTGATCGCCTGTCCCTGCGCGCTCGGCCTGGCCACGCCCACGGCGGTGATGGTGGGCCTGGGACGCGGCGCGCAACTCGGCATCCTGGTGCGGTCCGCGCAAGCGCTGGAACGGGCGGAGAAACTGGCCACGCTGGCGGTGGACAAGACCGGTACGCTGACCGAAGGGCGCATGGCGCTGGTCGGACTGAACCCGGCCGATGGGGTGACCGGGCAGGAACTGCTGCGTCTGGCCGCCGCGCTGGAACAGGGCAGCACCCATCCCATTGCGCAGGCGCTGGCGGCAGCGGCGCAGGGCGTCGCGCTGCCGGCGGTGACGGCGTTCGAGAACGTGCCGGGGCATGGTGTCAGCGGTATCGTGGAGGGCCGGGCACTGCGCCTGGGCGAAGCGGCGTGGACGCTGGTCGATTGGGCCGGCGACGCCAGTGCCGCAATTCCGCCCTTCCCCGCCGGCGCCACCGTGATCCACCTGGCCGAACACGGCCGCGCGCTCGGCAGCCTGGCCTTCGCCGACCGGCTGCGGCCGACCTCGGCGCAGGCGGTGGCCGCCTTGAAGCGGCTCGGCGTGCGCGTGGTCATGCTCACCGGCGACCATGAAACCACGGCCGCCGCCATCGCCGCCGAAGTCGGCATCGACGACTGGCGCGCGCGGGTGAAGCCGCAGGACAAGGCCGCCGCCATCGCCGCGCTGAAAGCCGACGGCGGCATCGTCGGCATGGCCGGCGACGGCATCAACGACGCGCCGGCGCTGGCCGCGGCAGACGTCAGCTTCGGCATGGCCGGCGGCAGCGACATCGCACTGGAAGCCGCCGACATCACGCTGATGCATGCCGATCTCCGCCACGTCGCCGACGCCATCGCGCTGTCGCGCGCGGTGATGGCGCGCATCCGCCAGAACCTGTTCTTCGCCTTCATCTACAACGTGCTGGGTCTGCCGCTGGCTGCCGCCGGCATGCTCAACCCGGTGATCGCCGGCGCGGCCATGGCGTTGTCGTCGGTATCGGTGGTCAGCAACTCGCTGCGTCTGAAGCGCTGGCGGCCGGACACGACACGAGCCTGAACGGAGCGCGCGCCATGAAACCCTTTGCCGAATCCTGCCTGAACAACCGCGACCCCATCCTGGCGGTGTTGCGCGAGGTGTTCGCCGACCGCCGCCACGTGCTCGAGATCGCCAGCGGCACCGGCCAGCATGCGGTGTACTTCGGCGCGGCACTGCCGCACCTGGTATGGCAGACCAGCGAGCTGCCCGAGCACCACGCCGGCATCCGGCTCTGGCTGGCCGAAGCCAACCTGTCCAACGTGCGACCGCCGCTGGCGCTCGACGTCGACGACCCGGTCTGGCCGATCGGGCAGGTCGACGCCATCTTCAACGCCAATACCGTGCACATCATCGCCTGGCCGTCGGTCGAACGCCTGTTCGCCGGCGTCGGCCGGGTACTGGCCCCCGGCGGCAAACTGGTGATGTACGGCCCGTTCAACTACGGCGGCCGCTACACCGCCGACAGCAACGCGCGTTTCGACGCCTGGCTGAAGGCGCGCGATGCGGCCAGCGGCGTGCGCGACTTCGAGGCGCTGGACGCGCTCGCGCAGGCCCACGGTCTGCGCCTCGTGGCCGACCACGCCATGCCCCGCGACAACCGCACGCTGGTCTGGCAGCGCCGGATGGACGACGCTTGAACCTGAAAACCGCCATGGGACGTGCCCGAGTGAAGTGCTGCCGGGTCGTCTGGCAAGGCTCGACGATGTGCAGGGTCGCCCCCTGCACCGAGGCGCAACGCCGCCAGGCCAGCCGGCAGACCCGCGATCCGGCGAGCAGCGGGCTCACCCCACGGGTGACCTCGAACGAACGCGCACACATCGAATCCATGGTGGCCCATCGAGGACAAAGCAGCGGTCAACCGGGGTTTTCAGAGTGAACACCCGCATCATCGCATCGCTGGACGACATCGATGCCGCGCAGTGGGATGCACTCGCCGGCGACAACCCGTTCCTGGCGCACGCCTTTCTGGCCGCCTTGCACGATACCGGCTGCGCCGTGCCGGCGACTGGCTGGCAGCCGCGTTTCCTGACGCTGTGGCAGGACGGCCGCCTCGCCGGCGCGCTGCCGCTGTACCTGAAGAGCCATTCCTGGGGGGAGTTCGTGTTCGACTGGGCCTGGGCCGAGGCCTACCAGCGCCACGGACTGGCCTACTACCCCAAGCTGGTGTCCGGCGTGCCGTTCACGCCGGTCAGCGGTCCACGCCTGCTGGCGCGCGATGCCGCCACCCGCACCGCATTGATCGACGCCGCACTGGCGCTGGCGTGCGACAGCGGCGTGTCGTCGCTGCACGTGCTGTTCGCCCCGGACGACGAGGCACAGGCCATGGCCGAACGCGGCCTGCTGCTGCGGCGCGGCGTGCAATTGCACTGGCACAACCCCGGTTACCGCTGTTTCGATGACTATCTTGCCGACATGCGTCGCGACAAGCGCAAGAAGGTCCAGCAGGAGCGGCGCAAGGTGATGGACGCCGGCATCCGCTTCCTGCATCTCACCGGTACCGACATCGGCCCGGAACACTGGCAACTGTTCATGCGTTGCTACACGCGCACGCACCAGCAGTTCGGTTCGCCGCTGGCGCTCAACCTGGCGTTCTTCCAGCGCATCGGTGCCGCCCTGGCGGCCAACGTGTTGTTGATCGTCGCGCTGCGTGGCGACACGCCGATCGCCGCCGCGTGGTTCATGCGCAACGCACACACGCTGTACGGGCGTTCATGGGGCACGCTGGAGTTCCATGCCGGACTGCATTTCGAGACCTGCTACTACCAGGCCATCGACTACTGCATCGCCGAGGGGCTGCAGCGGTTCGAAGGTGGCGCGCAAGGCGAACACAAGCTCGCGCGTGGCTTTCTGCCGGTCACCACCTGGTCGGCGCACTGGTTGGCCCACCCCGGTTTCGCCCATGCGGTGGACGACTACCTGCGCCGCGAGGCGGACGGCATCGGCCACTACGTCGACGAATTGAACGAACGTGCGCCGTTCAGGAAAGCCCCGCCCGGTTGAGCGCGGGGCGCGGCGGCCGGGTCAGCCCACGGCGGTGCCGGTGGCACCGTCGAAACCCAGGGCGCGCAGCGTCTCCAGCTCCTGCGCGCGCGTCACGCCTTCGGCGAACACGCGCATGCCGATGCGATGCGCAATCTCGCACAGGCCGGCGAGGAAGGCCTGGTTGCCGGCATTGCCGTCGATGCCGTCGATGAAGCTGGCATCGACCTTGAGGAAGTCCAGACCCAGGTCGTACAGCTCGCCGATACGGTTGAACTGATGGCCACAATGCTCCAGCCCGACGCGGCAGCCCAGTGGACGCAACTCGCGCGCCAACTCGCGCAGGGCTTGCAGGCGGAACAGGCCGCCCGCCTCCGGCACTTCCAGCCACAGGCGCGCCGCCAGCTCGGGCCGTTCGCGCAGGCGCTCGGCCAGGTACTGGCGGAAACCGCTGACCACGATGGATTTGGCCGACAGGTTGATCCACGCGCCGGCCAGTTCCGGCTCGCGTGCCAGCACGTCCAGGGCGAGGTCGAGTGTGGCCTGGTCCAGTTCCGGCACCAGCCCCAGACGCTCGGCCAGCGGCAGGAAACGGCCGGCCGGCAGCCATTCCTCGCTGCCGGCCACACGCAGACGCAAGGCGAACTCGCTCTCGATGGCATCGCCCACGCGGATGGGAAAACGCGCCAGTTTCATCAGACTGCGATCCGCCAGCGCCGCGCGGATGGCCTCGCGCCATCGATCGGCGCCGGCGGGCGCGTCGGCCGTCACACTGGCAGCCGCCTCGCGCAGCGCGCTGTGGCCATCCACGTCCAGCGCCGCCAGCGTGGCATCCAGGCGCGCCAGCAGGCCGGCGCTGGTTTCGGCCGGCGCGAACGACGCATAGGCGATGTAGGTGGTGGCGTAGTCGCCGGCCAGCGGCTCGGCGATGCCGGGCAGGCCCAGTTGCAGTTCGCGCAGCGTCGGCAGCGGGTCGCAGCCAGCCGGCAGCAGCAGGGCGAAATCGGCGCCATTGAGCCGGCCGGCGAACACGCCGCTGCACAGGCCCACCGATTCGGCCACCGCCTGGCCGACGCGGCGCAGCACCTCGTCCGCCACTTCCCGACCCTGGCGCCGGTTGAGCTTGCCCAGGTAGCGCAGACGCACGATGGCCAACGCGCCGTAGACCGTGGCCTCGCCCTCCAGCGCGTCCTCCAGCGTCGCCAGGAAGAAGGCACGATTGGCCAGGCCGGTGAGCGGATCGTAGTTGGCCTGGCGCCGCAGCGCGTCGTAGCGGCGCGCATCCGCTTCGAAATCCTCGCGCAGCCGCGTGACCGTGTCGTTCATCGCGCTGACCAGCTCGCGCAGTTCCGGTGCCGCCGGCAGGGGCATGGTGACGAAGCGGCGTTGATTGATGGCCTGCGCCTGTTCCACTACTGCCCGCACCGGCCGGGTGATGCGGCGCAGCATCAGGCTGATCGCCAACCCGGCCAACACGCCGGCCAGCAGGATCACCGCGCTGGTGCGCAACGTGGTGTCCCACAGGGCGCGGTAAGCGAAACCGCTCTGGCTCACCAGTGTCAGTTTGGCCAACGGGCGCCAGCCGCTGCTGATCTCGGCGCTGGCGGGCAGCGAACGAATGGCGGCGAGGCGGACGAACCAGCCCGGCACGCCGGCGTCGGCCTGCGGCGCCACCCGGTCGAGCAGCACGCGACCGTCGGCATCGACCACCTGCACCAACTGATAATGGCCACCGTCGAACAGTGCGGTGGCCGCCAGCACCACGTCGTCGTGTTCGCTGTCCGGCCGGCTCAGCGCCAGGGCCAGCGCGGTGGCGTTGTCGCGATTCTTCATCGCCAGTTGCGCCTCCAGGTAGCCGCGCGCGCTCACCAGCGACGCGGCCAGCGCGGCCACCACCGCGATCAGGATACCGGCCAGGATGGCCAGCCACAGTTGGCGATACATGGACATGGCGTCACCCCCTATTCGAATCCCTGCGCGCGCGCGCGCCGCAGCACGTCGTCCCACTGTGCCGGCCGGCCGGCGCCGTCCGCGGCCACCGCGCGTGCGGTCTCGTCCCACACGCCCAGACTGTTGAAGCTGTAACCGGGACGCAGCTCCGAGCGCGCGCCCGCCGGCAGCAGGCGGGGGTCGCGCGTGTCGAGCAGCATGGGCTCGGCGCTGGGCGTCGGATAATAAGCCAGCACCAGATGCGGCGCGCCGACCGGTGCATCGCGCGTCGGCGCGCGCACCGTGACGTATACCAGGCGCAGCCTGTCCGCCGGCATGCCCAGCGCCAGCAGCGTGAAGTACTTGGCGATGGCGATGTCCGCGCCGTCGCCGTGGCCATGCCCCAGCACCTCGCCCGGCGATGCCCAGTAGTTGGCGCGGCCCCACAGACGGGCGCCATCAGCGACGCGCACCTGGCGGTTGAAGAAGTCGTTGACCCGCGCCAGCTGGTCCATGGGCGCAGCGGTGAGGGCTTCATCCAACATGCGCCGCCAGGCGGCGTAAGCCTGCATGCCGCGCTCGCCATGCTGCTGACGCAGGTAGTCGGCCAGGCGTTCGACACGCGCCGCATAGGCCGGCTGGCCGGCGCGCTGGGCGTGCCAGCGGTCCATGAACGCGGCCAGACTGCTCTGGCGGATCTGGCCGGGTATGAACATGACGATCTCACCAGTGGGGTCGTACAGATAGGACGTCGGGAAATAATCCACCGGCCCCACTTGGAGGTACGCGCTGTTGGGCGAGCGCCGCGAGCCGCCCAGCACCTGCGCTTCGAAACGCATGCGCCCCAGCGCGATGGCTTCGCGCACCGAAGCGACGTTGTCGCCATAGTCCAGCGCGATGCCGATGACGCGGAAATCAGGCCGCTCGTTCAGGCGGTTGAGGGTGGGAATCTGCACCTTGCACAGCGGACACCAGGGTGCCCAGAAGCTCACCAGCACCCACTTGCCCCGATAGTCCGCCAGCCGCACCTCGCGGTTGTCCAGGTCGCGGAACACGAACGACACCGCCTTGGGCGGATCGCCATGGCCGGGGCGCATGGCCAACCCCAGCCAGGCCGACAGGAAGAACAATGCGCTCCCGATCAGCGCGCGCCGCCCAGGC
Source organism: uncultured Thiobacillus sp. (assembly GCA_964440155.1). Classification (GTDB taxonomy): domain Bacteria; phylum Pseudomonadota; class Gammaproteobacteria; order Burkholderiales; family Thiobacillaceae; genus PFJX01. The sequence goes on from CAYTRH010000038.1 coordinate 7,715, forward strand.
CAGGGCGGCGAAATGGTGGTTGCGGGCGGCACGCGCATGAGGCCAGTGTAGACCGAACCGGCGCGATTGCATTGCACGACCGTGCACGCGAACCGAGCGCTCCGCACGCCTCACTGAACGATCGTTCGCAGAGCGGCGTCCATCGACCTCGTTGCCGTCATGCCATGCCGGCCCCGTCCATCCACCCGAATGGGGCCGGCCGTTGCTCGAGCGGGGCTATTTCCTGCCCGGCTGCTTGAACGTGCTTTTGACCAGCACGTCCACCTTGGCCTGCGGCGCATGACATTGCACGCAGTTGTAGCGGCCCATGTAGAGCTGGCCTCGCTTGACGTTGACGTAGTGGCTGCGCGGCGCCGGCACCGGCATGCCCGGCTCCAGCTTGACGCCGAGCAGGTCGGGCTGCACGTGGCAATCCTTACACAGGTTGGACTCGCGCGTGATCGGCACCATGTCGTTGATGTGATGCGGGATCATGGGCGGCGCCGTGTGGTAGGAAGTGGCCAGCCGTTCGTTGGTGCCGGGATCGCCCTCACGGTAGTCGAACACGCTCGGGGCGGGAATGTCGAACACGCTGGTCTTCGACAGGCCGAGGGCGTCATCCGGTATCGCCTGGTCGTCGAGCGCGGCCACCGACACGGACACCATGGAGGCCAGGCCCAGGCTCACAATCAAACTCTTCCTCATTTCGTCCTCCTTTGAACGGCTAGAGCGTCCGCCTGCGCGTTATGGCCGCGGATCAGGGGTTTCAGATCGAACATCAGGCTACCTTCCGGACAGATGGGGGTGCAGCGGCCGCAGTTGCTGCATTCGCCGGAGAACACATAGCCGCGTTCCTCCAGCTTCTTCAGATTGAGCACCTGCGGCTCCGGGCAGACCTTGGCGCATTCGCCGCAATGGGTGCAGGTGTTCTTGTCGAAGCGCACACGCAGTTGCGCGGTCTTGCCGACCAGGCCGTAGAACGCACCGAGCGGACACAGGTGGCCGCACCAGCCATGCTTGAGGATCAGCAGATCGAACAGAAAGATTGCCAGCAGCGCGGTGAAGCCCATGCCCAGACCGAAGATGATCTCGCGATGCGCCATGCCGATCGGGCTGACCCATTCGAACGCCGCCAGACCGCTGATCATGGAAATCACCAGCGTCGCGGCCAGCACGAAATAACGCAGGCTGCGCGGCAGGTGGAAGATCGGTTTGATGTCCAGCTTGTTGCGCAACCAGCCGGCCGCGTCGGTGACCACGTTCACCGGGCATACCCAGGCGCAGAACATGCGCCCGCCGATCAGCAGGTAAACGCCCAGCACGATGGCGGCGCCGATCACCGCCTCGCGGCTGAGCACGTGGCCGGCGATGAAGATCTGCAACGCGGCGAACGGATCGGCGAGCGGGATCAGACCGATGAACTTGGACGCGGACAGGTTGCCGGCGAGCAGCGGCGTATCCTTGGCCACCTGCCAGCCCCAGTGCGCGGTGCCGAAGAACAGCAGCAGGATGCCGAACTGGCTGATGCGACGCAGGATGATGTAGCGCCAGGCCCACAGGCCGGTAGGCACCAGATGCGTGCTCGGCGTGCTCATAGGTCACCCATGTTGAGATAGTCCAGACCACCGGGCTTGTCCTGCTTGCCGGGCGCCGGCGCAGGCGCTTCGGGCGCGGGCTTGAAGTCCTGCGTGATCTCGGTTTCGAACGTCCAGCCCAGGCGGTAGTGGTCGCCGATCTTGCCCTGTACCAGCTTGTGCGGCAGGATGCGGATCGCCGCCTCGGTCGTCGGGCAGGCTTTCTCGCAGATGCCGCAGCCGGTGCAGGCATCGGAGTGCACCAGCGGCACGAACATGGCGTGCTTGGAAATCTGGCGCGGATGCGTCTCCAGCGTGATCGCCTTGCCCTTGAGCGGACATTCGCGGTGGCAGATCTCGCAGCGCAGCCCTTTCCACGACAGGCAGTTCTCGATATCGATCACCGCCAACCCCATGCGCGCATCCTCGATGCGCTCCAGCGCAGGCGACAGCGCGCCGGTCGGACAGGCTCTCATGCACGGAATGTCCGGACACATGATGCACGCACCGGTGCGCGGCACGAAATAGGGCGTACCGATGGGCAGATCGCCGCCTGCCGGCGCCAGCTTGAGGATCAGCGGCGGACAGTCGATGACACACTGGCCGCACTTGATGCAGGCGGTGTTGAAGTCCTTCTCCGCCAGCGCGCCGGGCGGACGCAGCGCGTAAGGATGGGCACGTGCCTCCTGCCGCAGCAGGTGGTCCCACAGCAGGCCGCCCGTGCCGGCCAGGGCGGCGCCCTGGGCCATCTTCACCAGGAAGTCGCGACGGGAAACGTTGGCTTCTGTCATGATCGTGGGCTGGTGGCGGGTAGCCGGGCGGCCGCGGCGGTGACGCGGCCTGTCAGCGACCGCGCACCCGCTTACTCACGCCTTGTAGACCTTTACCGAACACTTCTTGAAGTCGGTCTCTTTCGAGATCGGGCAGGTGGCGTCCAGCGTGACCTTGTTGATCAGCACGCCTTCGTCGAACCAGGGCACGTACACCATGCCGCGCGGCATCTTGTTGCGGCCGCCGGTTTCCAGACGCACCTTGATCTTGCCGCGACGCGACTCCACCCACACCAGGTCGTTGCGCTTGAGACCCTTGGCTTCGGCGTCCTTGGGATGGATCCAACATACCGCGGCCGGCACCGCGCGGTGCAGCTCGGGCACACGCCGGGTCATGGTGCCGGAGTGCCAGTGTTCCAGCACGCGGCCGGTGCACAGCCACATGTCGTAGTTGGCATCCGGTTTCTCCACCGGCGATACGTACGGCCAGAAGAAGATCTTGGCCTTGCCCGGCAGCGGCACCGGTTTGGGATCGGTGACACCGTCCAGGTTGCCGGTGGGGATGGCCTTGGCGAAATCGCCGTAGAACTCGAAGCCGGCCCCCTTGGTGACATAGGGGTCGTACTGTTCGTTGAAGCGCCAGCCGGTCTCCACCCAGCGGTTGCCACGACGCACCACCGGCCACTTCAGACCGCGCACCTTGTCGTCGTGGTACACGTCGAACGGCGCGAGGTCGTGCGCCTTGCCGACGCCGAACTGGCGGTATTCCTCGAACAACGCTTTCTCCGGGAACCAGCCGTCGCCCAACAGTTCGGCGATGTGGTTGCCGTGCCCCTTGGCGATGCGGTCCGGCCACTTGACCTTCTTGTTGTCCGGCGTGGCGAACAATACCTCGTACAAGGTCATCTCCGGGTTGTAGCCCATCTTCACCGCTTCATCGAGCACGCTGGGCAGCTTGCCATCGGGGAAACCGTCGGCCTTGAGGCCCGGCACCGGCTGCTCGCCCCAGACATCCTTCAGCTTGAAGCGCTTGGACAGCTCCAGGATCATCCACAGGTCGCCGCGCGCCTGTCCCGGCGGCTTGACCTGCTGGCGCCACACCTGCGTGCGCCGCTCGGCGTTGCCGTAGGCACCCCACTTCTCGTTGATCATCGCCGCCGGCAGCACCAGGTCGGCGACCTTGGCAGAGACGCTGGGATAGGCATCGGAGCAGACGATGAAGTTGTTCATCTCGCGCGCCGCCTTGATCCAGTGATTCAGATTGGAGGTGTTCTGCCAGGGGTTGTTGACCTGCACCCAGTTGAACAGGATCTGGCCGTCCTCCAGGTCGCGCATGATCTTCAGATAGTGGCTGCCGACACGCGGGTTGATGGTGTTCTCCGGCAGTTTCCAGATCTTCTCCGCCATGTCGCGGTGCTTCTTGATGTCCACCACCATGTCGGCCGGCAAGCGGTGCGCGAACGTGCCCACCTCGCGCGCGGTGCCGCAGGCCGAGGGCTGGCCGGTGAGCGAGAACGCGCCGTCGCCCGGCTTGGACATGCGGCCCATCAGCAGGTGGTTCATGTAGCACTGCTCGTTCACCCAGGTGCCGCGCTGGTGCTGGTTGAAGCCCATGGACACGATCTTGCGGTTGCGGTCGCAGTACAGATCGGCCAGTTGCTGCAACTTGGCCTTGAAGTCCTCGATCGATTCATCCGGATCGCCCTTGGCCACTTCGGCGACGAAGTCCAGCGTGTACGGCTCCAGCGCGGTCTTGAAATCGTCGAAGCTGATGTGCCAGTGGCGCACCGGGTTGGCGGCGTTCTTCTGCTCCACCACCTCGCCTTCCTTGCGGCGCTGGGCGATGGCCTCGTACTTGTCGATGACGTGCGCCTTCTCGTTCTTGACGATCTCCATCTCCGCAGCAGTGTGGAACTTCTCGGCATTGACCGGGCGGAAGCCGTAGCCGATGTCGGTGACGCCGGTGGCGAAGATGGTGTGCTTCTTGACGAAATCCCAGTCGACCACGTCGCGCTTGACGATCTCGCGGGCGATGTAGTTCTGGATGGCCAGATCGCCGCTGGGACTGAAGATGATCTCCAGATCGGCAATATCGGACGACATGTTGCCGTACACCGTCAGATTGACCACTTTCATCGGCTTGTGCGTCAGCCGCCGGTCGGTGATGCGCGACCACAGGATGGGGTGCATCTCGGCCATGTTGGCACCCCACAGGATGGCGGTGTCGGTGTGCTCGATGTCGTCGTAGTTGCCGGGCGGTTCGTCGATGCCGAAGGTGCGCATGAACGCGGCCACCGCCGAGGCCATGCAGTGGCGCGCATTGGGGTCGATGTTGTTGGAACGGAAGCCGGCCTTCATCAGTTTGGCAGCGGCGTAGCCCTCATGGATGGTGTACTGCCCGGAGCCGAAGATGGAGATGCCGGTCGGCCCCTTATCCTTGAGCGCCCAGCGCAGCTTCTCTTCCATGATGTCCAGCGCCTGTTCCCACGAGACGGGCGTGAATTTGCCCTTCTTGTCGAACTTGCCGTCGGTCATGCGCAGCAGTGGCTGGGTCAGGCGGTCCTGGCCATAGTTGATCTTGCCGTTGAAATAGCCCTTGACGCAGTTCAGGCCCTTGTTGACCGGCGCCGCCGGATCACCCTTGGTGGCGACGATGCGGCCGTCCTTGGTGGCCACCATGATGCCGCAGCCGGTGCCGCAGAAACGGCACACCGACTTGTCCCACTGCCAGCCGGCCTCCGAAGCCTTGACCGCGGCCGCGGCGGTCTCGGACATCGACATGCCGACCGTGGCGGCGGTCGCCCCGGCAACGCTGGTCTTCAGAAATTCACGACGCGTAAGTCCCATCTCAGCCTCCTAAGCCAGACTCGATCAACTGTTCAGATACGGGGGCACGACGCAGGCATCCACACCGTCCTTGTCGTCCTGCAGCTCCGCCGGCAAACCTTCGTATACCTTGTCGTCCTCGCCAATGTAGTGGTACACCATCTCCGCCATGATCACGTGCGGCAGCGCCTTGATGCGCTTGAGGCCGTCGATCTCGGCATGGATGTCCGCAGCCTCCTGCACGACGACGATGCGCCCGGTATCGGCATCGACCTGATGCACCTCGACGCCCTCCAGCGCGTTCAGCGACTCCACCACCTGCTCACGCCATTCCGGCTTGGCCACCACCAGCACGCCTGACAAGTTCACGGTGTTTTCTCCTCGGGTTGCGTGTGAGACATATCCTGACAACCAGGTCTTCAAATTACTTTGACATTCGTCAATTTGGCGTCGATGTTTTAATGAGGTAATCCTGTGCCGTAAGGCGTCAGCCGGAGCAAACACGATGATCCAGGAGACCCAGCACCGCATCGACGAGATCCTGTCTCGCCAACCGCTGTTCCGCGGCCTGGCTGCCGACGAACTGGCGCGTATCGCCATCGGCAGCCGCGAGTTTCGCGTGCGCAAGGGCGAGGTGCTGTTCAACAAGGGCGACGAGCCCGAGGGCATGCACGTGGTGGTGATGGGTCAGATCAAGCTGACGCTGCCGACCACGCAGGGCAGCGAGAAGGTGGTGCACATGTGCGGCCCCGGCAGCACCTTCGGCGAGGCCGTGGTGTTCCTGGAAAAACCCTACCCGGTTGGCGCCCAGGCCACCACCGAGAGCATCGTGCTGCTGGTGGGCAAACGCGCCCTGCTCGGCGCGCTGGCGGAGAACAACCTGCTGTGCCGCAAGATGCTGGCCAGCCTGTCGGCCCGACTGCACGAACTGCTGGGCGACATGGAGACCTGCATGCTGCGCGGCAGCGTTCAGCGTGTGGTGTGCTTCCTGATCCAATGCGCGCCGGAAACGGACACCGCCGGCTTCACGGTGCAACTGCCGGCGAGCAAGCAGGCCATCGCCTCACGCCTGAACCTGGCGCCGGAGACTTTCTCGCGGGTATTGAGCGAACTGACCGAGCGCGGCCTGATCCAGGTGCGTGGGCGCGTCATCACCGTGCCCGACCGGCAGGCGCTGCGCGATTTCACCGCCTGAGCGAAGCGCTCAGTGCGCCGACAGCGCGCGCTTGCGTTCCAGCATCTCCTCCACCAGCGGTCCGCAGATCACGTTCAACGCCAGACGCAACTCGCCGCCCGGCACCACCATGGTGCTGGGCCGGCTCATGCGCGCGTTGGGAATGCGCTGCAACATGGCGGGAAAATCGTGGCGTTTGCGATCGCGGAAATGGATCACCAACACCGATTCGTCCGGTGACGGCACGTCGCGCGCGATGAACGGATTGGAGGTGTCGACCAGCGGCATGCGTTGGATGTTGATGTCGGTCAGACCGAACTGCGGCACGATGTAGTGGATGTAGTCGTCCATACGCCGCAGGATGGTCTCCAGCGAAGCCTCCGGCGTGCAATAGCCTTTGGCGCAATCGCGGTGGATCTTCTGTATCCATTCCAGGTTGATGGCCGGCACGATGCCGATCAGCAGATCGACGTACTGCGCCACGTCGATGCCCGGCCGGCCGACGCGCCGATCGATCTCCGGCGGGAAATGGCGCGAGTCCACCTGCCTGCGGGTCCAGGTGTTGGCCACCACGCCGCCATGCTGGCCCTCGTAGAACAACAGGTCGCTGCCCGGCGCGAGCGGGTGCCAGGGCGTGAATTCACCAGCCGCGACGCCCAGGCGCCGGGCATGGGTGTCGTTGTGCGCATACTCGCGCACCACGCCGGCGCCGGATTCGCCGTAGGCGCGGAAGAAATCCTCCAACTCGGTGAAATGATTGCAGTCCGGCCCGAACCAGGAGATGCGTCGGCCGCTCTCGCGCGCCTCCGCGAGCAGCGCGGCGAACTGCCGGTCGGTGTAGCGTCGGAAGGCATCGCCGTGGACGATGGCCGGACGCACCTCCAGACGCCGGAACACGTCCTTGAAGGCGTGGCGCACGGTGGACAGGCCAGCACCGGCGACGCCGGTGATGGCGATGATGGGATGCAACTCGGACATCGGCGGCGTTCCTCCGTGCACAGGTCGGCTAAACGTGCCGGAGTGTACCCGCTGCAACGGCCGGTTGCGCGCTCACCCGCGCACGCCGCCCGGTCCGCGGGGCATCAACCCTGCCGGGTCTGATAGGTGCGCACCACCGCGGTGACCAGCGCCTCGATCTCGCTGGCCGACAGATCGGGATAGGTCGCCTGCAGCCGACTCATCGCGCGGTAAAGATCGCTACCGGTCACGGTTTCGGGATCGCCCAGCAGGGGCTGCAACAACACCATCGCCGCGTCGAACCGCTCCCGCAACACCATGTTGACGCGGCGCTCGGGTAACGCCTGGAACGCGCGCGCCAGAACCTGGGGTTCCATCATGTCTCCATCCATCTTCGATTTTCCGGCCGAGCCTTTGCAATCTAGCCCGGTCTCGTGACAGTCATATTACCGTGCTGGTAGACAATTACCAGCCTCGGCCGCGCCGAATCTTACGTGATTCTTACGCGCACCGGCGGGACGGCCAAGGCTACGGTGCGGATTCTTGACCGCGATCAGAAAAACACGCCCATTACGGCGCTTCGACCGCACCCTGTTCAGTCCCTTGGCAAACCGACGTAGCGGGTAGAATCGCGGCGCTTCGGAAAACACCATGATGACCGCTCCACCCTGCCCATTCTGCACCCTCGACCCCGCCCGCATCCTGGCCGAGGACGAACTGACCGTGATCTACAAGGACGGCTTTCCCGTCTCGCCAGGTCACACCGTGATCATTCCGCGGCGTCACTTCGCCACCCTGTTCGAAGCCAGCGAGGTGGAACAGACCGCGCTGCTGCGCGCGCTCAACCAAGCCAAGCGCCTGCTCGACGAACGGCATCGGCCGGACGGCTATAACATCGGCATCAACCACGGCGCTGCCGGCGGCCAGAGCGTGCCGCACCTGCACATCCACGTCATTCCGCGTTACCACGGCGACAAGGCGGACCCGCGCGGCGGCGTGCGCTGGGTGCTGCCGGACAAGGCGAAATACTGGGCCTGAGGGAACCACGCGGCATACCATGACCCCGCCAGCGGAGCACGCCAGCGCACACACGCCGATGATGCAGCATCAGGCGCGGAATTCGGTCTAAGTCTATGAATTCAAAAAATTATCAGCGCGTGCAGTCCGATACTATTGCGCCATCAAACCGCCTTGCAAGCCGCGCCGAGCCTAGGCCGTTTTCAGAGTATTGGACAGCTACCGCGCAACCCCTTTGACCTTCTCGAAGGTCCGCGCACCGGCAATACCCAGCATGCCGGTGAGCAATACCATGAGCGCCTCTACATCGAGCAGCGGCGGCGGTTGCAGGCCTGGCGCGACCCACCCGGCAGATTGCATCCAGGCCCAGGCCCATGTGAGCAGCGGGTATGCGATGAACTGGTAGGCCAGGGCGGCGACACTCACCCAGCCTACGGCCGGGCGCCAGCCGGCGACGAACAGGCTGGCATGTGTGGCCTCCACCTTGTTGATTTCCTGCTGTCCTGCGAGCAGCCCGGCATCGATCTTTGCCGCTTCGATGCCAATGCGGCGCATCTCGATTTCAGCGTCCAGACGTTCCTTGTCGCTGGTGAACAGGTTGTCGGCAAGCTTGCCGACAGATTCCAGAATGGGACCAAGTGCGACGAATGGGAAGGCCATCAGGCTTCCTCCTTCAGATCAGACAGGGTGCGGTTGATCCAGCCGAGCAGGAATTTGCCTTGGCTGCGGTCGTTGCGCACGATGGCTGCGTAGCGGGCGATCTTGGCCAGGGCGTAGGCCATGACGAAGCGGTCAGCGCTGATCTTGTTGATCGCTTCCAGCGTCTTGGGGCCAAGTGATCCGTCCGGAGTAGCTCCGGCGACGGTCTGCGCGAGGACTACGGCTGTCTTGACCCCGGCGTTGACGGCGAAGTCGAAGATCGATTCGGCGATGCGCTGGGCGTCGATCATGTCTCCACGGATCGGCGTCCAAAACCAGGCCAGGTAGAACCGGCGCACCATTTCAGCATCAGGGGTGCCGCCGCGATCGATGATCTTCCAACCTTCCCATTGTGGCCAGGCGTTGCGGGCGATGCCGGCGTAGGTCATGCCGCCACGGTCGCCAGGAACTTGATGGAGGACGTACCCGCCCTCGTTCTTGATCATGCGTTCGAAAGCGGGGCGGAAATTGGCCATGTCGTCCTCACACCCACGCGCTGCCGTTGAACCGCAGCTGCGTGGACGTGGCGCTATTCCACGCGGCCCAGCCGATGAGTGGCTGGATGTAGTACCAGGCGCCGTTGTAGCGCTGCGCGATCATGCCGTCGCGGCCTGTCCATGCGTCGGTGGGGGCGTCACCGACGATCCAGCACTCGCCGTCCGCCGGGCTGCCTGGTGGCGTGTTCTCGACTGCCTGTATTACCAGATTCGGGCACAGCGCATCCAGGATGCGCAGCGCCTCGTTGTGGGTGAGGTATTTGCCGGCCTGCGATTCGACGATCTCAGGCAGTTGGAGGCGTGGTGTCATAACGTGATGCTCCTCGAATGGCCAGTCCCTGTGACGGCGCTAATCTGGCGCACGGTGATGGTGTGGCCAGGCGCGGCCGGCACGGTGGCCGATGTCGTGGTGACCGTCTGGCTGTGGGTGAGCGTTGGACCGTCGTGCACGTCCACGCGGTACGATTCGGATGCCTCGCCAATCGGCACGTCAACCAAATCGCGCCATTCGCCATCGATGCGCGACCGTCGGACCCATGTGACGTGATATTCGCCAGCGCCTGCCGGTGCGGCGGCGAGGTGCGCCACCGCATAAGGCCAGTGTCGGCGTCCACGGTAGGGCATGTAGATGTCCGGCTGTCCTCCTGGCTCAGCGCCTCCAGGTACGACACGGTAGCGCAGCGTCGAGCCGATGTGACTGTCCGCGATCGCGACGTGATACACGGTTGCCGGCGATAGCAACACGAACCGTTCCACTCCGGCGTGCGATCCGGTATGCACGTCCGTACCGCGCAAGCCACGGTGCAGGACACGCAGATCATAGACGCCGGGCGACACCAGTTCGGCCGACTCGAACACGATTACCTCGTCGCCGACGAGCGCGACATTCTGCGTCCGCGCCAAGGCGGTGTCGTGGCTGATCGATGTCAGTTCATCGGTTGGATCGACGAGGTTGACGCGCAGCGTCGATGCGCGGTCGATCACGGTTGCCGGATGATCTCCGAGCACGATGGGGCACTGGCCTACGATCGCATCAACCGCCATCCATGCCGCATCCGTCCATGTGGTGCCGCCGTCATAGGATATCTGGAGCATGGCGCCACGGTATGGTCCGCCCTGTGCTGCTGCGCAGACGTACACGCCGGACGGCGGGTGCGTGTCTTGCAGCAGCGGGCCATCGATCCAGTGCATGATCACCTCTCCGCTCGCACGCGGCGGCGGAGAAGGGCTGAAGCCGGATCCCGGCACGGCATGTACGGCGTCGCTGATGTCGTACTGTCCGTAGACTTCGGCCGCACCGTGGCACTGCATCAGCCCGGATGACTGATATTCCACGCGGGTCAGGCGGATGCGGTGTGTCTCCGCGCCGTCGTCGATCCGGATCACGTCGGTCGGATTCAGCCCGACGCCGGTATACGGCAGCCAGATTGGTCCGTAGACGTCGCGCCCGATCCACGCCGCGATGAGCAGCCGTTCCGCGATTCGAGCGGCTTCGTCGGCCTCCATGGCGATAGGCAGATCGAGTCCGGTTTCCGCCTGCGATGTCGTGGCAATGCGCGATGCGTACTGCACATCCGGTTCGTAATCACGGGATGGATCGATGTACTGCACGGAAATGCGGCGCGGAAGCTCCAGTTCGGCGCCACGTCGTATCGGCAGCGGATCGGGCGGATCGTCGCCATGCTCGTGCGCTGCCAGGGCATCGATCGCATAGGTGGCCTTCACGGCGCCGCCGCGACGCACGAATACCAGCGTATCGCCGTCCTCGTAGCAGTCGATCAGGTACGGCTGAAGCAGGCTTTCGAGCGCTACACGGGCTGGCATCTGCCGCGTGATCATGTAGCCGTGCACCGTCATGCCATCGATGGACGGATCGATGCGGCAGCGCACGCCCATGCGCGCGCATAGCACGGCGATGTCGTTGGCGCCCACGGCGATGCGCGTGGACATTCTCTGGAACTCATTGCCCAGCTTGGCCGTCTCCTCGCGGGTGAGACCGGCCGCGCGCTGCGTGCTAACCATGGCAGCCTCGAACGAGGCCGCGTTACGCACGCCCAGCGCGAATACCGCAATGCCACCCGCGAATCCGGCCAAGCCCGTCTTAACCTTGTCTAGCGCATCCGCCCAGCCGTTGGTCTGGCTCTTGAGGTCGACGATGCGGTTTTGCAAATGCGCGAACGCCTGTGCCAGCTCGCCGGTGGACAGCTGCCCAGATGCCTTCAGCCGCGCGAAGGCCGCGCGCGCCTGGTCGATCTCACGCTGAATATCTCTCCACGGCCGCACGTCGAGCAATCCGCGTGCGTAATCCAGCTTGGCCGCCTCGCGCATCGCCGCGCGGGGTGGTCGGCTATCTGCATCAGGTGTTCATCGCCGTGGATCAGCTC
>CAYTRH010000039.1:0-19543 GCA_964440155.1 uncultured Thiobacillus sp.
TGAAGCCGCCCTCGGTGAACTTCATGATGTTGCCCTTGTGCACCAGCGTCACCGATTTGCGACCGTTGTCGATGGCGTACTGGATGGCACGCCGGATCAGGCGCTCCGAGCCCTGCACGGAAACCGGTTTGATGCCGATGGCGGAAGTATCCGGAAAGCGGATCTTGGTGACGCCCATCTCCCGCTGTAGAAAGTCGATGACCTTGCGCACTTCCGCCGAGCCCGTCTCCCATTCGACGCCGGCATAGATGTCCTCGGTGTTCTCGCGGAAGATCACCATGTCCACCTTTTCCGGATGCTTGACCGGCGAGGGCACGCCGGTGAAATAGCGCACCGGGCGCAGGCAGACGTAAAGATCGAGCATTTGACGCAGCGCGACGTTGAGGGAGCGGATGCCGCCCGAGGTCGGCGTGGTCAGCGGCCCCTTGATCGATACCACGTACTCCCGCACCGCATCGACGGTTTCCTGCGGCAACCAGGTGTCGGCACCGTAGACCTGTGTCGCCTTCTCCCCGGCATAAACTTCCATCCATTCGATGCGTCGCGTGCCGCCGTAGGCTTTGTCCACCGCCGCGTCGAGCACCCGACGCATGACCGGCGTGATGTCGACACCGGTACCGTCACCCTCGAGGAAGGGGATAATCGGCCGATCCGGGACGTTCAGCGAGGCGTCGGCGTTGACGGTGATTTTGTCGCCCGCGGCGGGCTTCCGGATGTGACTCACGATGACTCCTGAAGAAACGGGAAGGAAGACGGGCCAGCCATGGCGCGCATCCTGCTGTTCAACAAACCCTACGGGGTACTCAGCCAATTCACCGCTGCGCACGGTCATGCCGGGCTCGGCGACTATATCGATGTGCCAGGCGTCTACGCCGCCGGCCGTCTCGACGCAGACAGCGAAGGTTTGCTGATTCTAACCGACGACGGCGCGCTTCAGCACCGACTGGCCGACCCGCGCCACAAGCAGCCCAAGACCTACTGGGTGCAGGTGGAGGGCGCGCCCGCCGATGCGGATCTGGCGCCGCTGCGGCGTGCCATGCCATTGGGGGATTTCGTCGCGCGTCCGGCGCGGGTGCGCCTGATCGACGAGCCGCCGGGGCTGTGGCCGCGCGATCCGCCAGTCCGTTTTCGCCGTGCGATCCCGACTTCCTGGCTGGAGCTCGTCATCAGCGAGGGTAAGAACCGCCAGGTACGCCGCATGACCGCCGCTGCCGGTTTGCCCACGCTGCGGCTGATCCGTGCCGCGATCGGCAATTACCGGCTGGGCAGCCTGCGTCCCGGCGAGTGGGTGATGCACGAGCCGGCCGCCGCCGGCCCGTCGCGCCGCCGATGGTCGCCTTGACCGGCGTGGCTCAGGGCCACTCGTGCGCGTGCCAGTGGCGATGCTCCAGTGCACCGTGACGATGACGGTGGGCATGCGCCAGGTTGGCGGCGACCAGACGCTCCATGTCGCTCAGGAAGCCGTCGGTCGCGCCGTCATAGAGGAGGCGGTGATCCTCGCCCAGCACCAGTGCACGCGCGCCCAGTTCGCCGGCGAGTGCGAGCTGGTGAGTGGTGGTCAGCAGCGTCACCGGCAGATCGGCGAGAAAATCGATCAGCCAGCCGGTGGTGCGCGGGTCCAGCGCGGCGGCGGGTTCGTCCAGCAACAGCAGTTTCGGTTCCAGTGCCAGCAGCGCCGCGAGCGCCACTTTCTGTTTTTCGCCACCGGACAGTGTGAACGGCGGCCGGCTGAGGTAGCGTTCCACGCCGACGGCCGCCGCCCAGTGACGTGCGCGCGCATCTGCGTCGGTGAGGCCCAATTGGCGCGGGCCGAAGGCGATCTCGTCGTACACCGTCGGGTTAAACAACATCACATCCGGATTCTGGAACAGCAGCCCCACCTCGCGGCGGAAACGCCGCCGTGCCTCGCCGCGCTTCAGCAGCGTGGGGGAAACCTCGGCGCCGGCGTAACGCACGCTGCCGGCGCGCGGTGCGAGCAGACCGGCCAGTATCTTCAGCAGCGTGGATTTGCCGCAGCCGTTGGCACCCAACAGCACCAGTTTCTCGCCGGCCTCGACGCGGAACGACACGTCGATCAGGCTGGGCTGATCGGCGTAGCCGTGGCACAGCGCGTCGACCTGGATCATTCGAACCACCCGCGCGCCTGCAACGCCTGGGCCGACTCATGGGCGTTGGCCAGCGCCCGGTCCAGCAGCCAGGCCGTGGCGCGTGCCGCGGCGCGATAACGGGCGCGCAATCCGGCCGGGCGGATCGTGCGACTGTGCAAGGCCAGGCGGAAATCGGCCAGCGTGCGTCGCAACGCCAGGGCCTGACTGGTGGCCAGCACCAGCAGGAACGACAGGCGGCGCGAGAACCCCAGAGCGAGGAACAGGTTGACGCGGGCGATGAACAGGAAGGTGAGCAGGGCCATCAGCAGCACGCGCAGATTGATGGTCAGCAACCAGTCCCACGGCAGCGTCGCCGTTAGCCACCAGACATGGCCGGCGTAGGTCGCGGACACCACCGCGGAGAACGCCAGCGTCGCCAGCAGCGCGCGGCGCAGGATGGCCGGCGCCTGCCGGCCCGCGAGCAGCAGCACGGCGAGCACGCCGGCCATTAGCCAGGTCGGCGCGCTCAGCGCGGAGGCCAGCAGCACGGCGATGGCGTAGGCCAGCAGTAGCGCGCGGGCCCGGTCAGTGGGGTTCATGTGACCGATTCTGCCAGCAATCAACCGGTCTGATAGCGGTTGCGCAAGCGGTCCACCAGCCGTGCGCCCAGCAAGGTCAGCGTGCCTTCGCCGATGCCCAGCAGTGCGTGCGGGATCAGCAGTGCCGGCAGCGTCACCGACCAGCCGAACGGGAAGTACAGCGGCACGCCGGCGGCGTCGCGCGCGATCAGTGGTTGCGCGCCCAGTGCCAGTGCGACCAGCAGGGCGGGCAGGAACAGTGCGATCCAGCCTGCCAGGAACAACGCCAGGCCGGTGTGCAGCGCGCGCAAGGCCAAATACAACGCGCGCGCCGACAGCGCGCCGCAGAAGGCCATCGCCAACGCGTTCAACGACAGCGTGGTGACACCGCCGTCGCCGAACAACAGGGCCTGCATGGCATAGACCAGCGAAGCCGCCATGAAGGCGTGCCAGACACCGAACAGCACCGCCAGCAGGCCGACGCCGGTGACGTGGGCGCTGGTGCCGCCGGGCAGCGGCAGCGCGATGAAACTCAGCGCAAAGGCCGCCGCGGTCAGCGACGCCAGCCAGGGCAGGGTGGCCTCATCGAGTTCGCGCCCGACACGGCGCGCACCATAGGCCCACAGGCCGGCGGCCATCGCGTACAGCGGCAGGTACATCTGCGGGGCGATGAAGCCGTCGGGGATGTGCATGGCCGATGGCGGGTAACGGGCCTCGAGTTACGGATGGGTTCAGAACATGGCCGAGAAGGTGGCGATCAGGCGGTATTTCTCCTTGCCTTCCGCGCCTTGCTGCTGGGTTGACTCGTTCAGGTCGGTCCATACCGGCTTTTTCACGGCCAGGCCCAAGCTCAGGTTGTCCTTGTACAGGCGTGCGCCGATCACGCCATAGAGCATCCTGCCGCCGGTGGCTGCCGCCGGTATGCCGTCCTCGATGTCGCGGCCGAGCGCGAGATAGTTCGCCTCCACGTTGCCGTCGAGGCGGAATCGGCTGTCCGGCAACGTCATTAGCCGGTAGGCGAGCGCGGCGTTGACCCGGGTCTCGGTGCCGAAGCGGACCGTATCCGGGGTGCCCGGATCGCCGTCGTCGTCATAGCGGTACTTCTGGAAACGGATCTGCCCGACTTCGAACACCGCGGTGGCGTTTTCGCTGAACTGCCTGGTCGCGGTGAGGCCGTAAGTGAAGCTGGACTTGCCGAAACCGAGCGACTTGCCGGGATCGATGCTGCCATCCGCCAGCCGGTGATTGGCATTGCCGGTCGGCAGGGAAGCACCGACATAGCCGGTGAAATGCCAGTCCATCAGGTCATCCAGGCTCTCCGTCGCCGGCACCAGACTGAAGCCATCGTCGTACTTGAAGCCGACCACGCCCATCACCGACAGGTCGGTGAAGCCGCGTGAATTCAGCCCGCCGGGCTCGTCCTTCTTGATGTTGTAGGGTTGCACCAGATAGGCCGACAGCCAGGGCTTGAAGCCGTAACCGACACCCAGCATCCAGTACTGGTTGTAGTCGCCTTCCGGATTGGCCGGATCGGGATCGTAGGTCTTCGATTTGGCGTGATCCACTTTGAGCGACAGCAACCAGGCGCCCTGCGGCAACGTCGCCGAGCTGGATGTCTCGATCGGCGCGCCGGGGCCTTGCAGGCCGACGGCACCGAGCGTGGCGACGCCATGGTGGGCGTGACTGGAGACACTGGCCAAGGCCAATGCCAACGACAGGGTCAAGCGGCGAATCATGGGGCTTTCTTCCTTCGCAAGTACAGGTTGAGCAGGCCGAACAGGCCGAGGATCAGCGCGACGCCGACCACGATGCGGCCGTACCGCTCGAACAGCGGCTTGTCGCGCAGTTCGATGCGCGCCGCCTCATCGGCGTACAGCACGACGTCGATGCCGTGTCCATCCTCGGACATCGCCTTGACCCGCCATTCGCCGGCGCGGTCCGGCAGGAACACCACACGGCCGAGCGCGTCGCTGCGGCCGACCTGATAAGGCACCGTCTCGCCTGGCCGGAAGATTTCGTAAGCCTCGTAGGCGAACGGCTTGTCATCGATGAAATGGAGCCTGACCACCACGGCCTCGCCGGCACCGACGCTGGAGTGCAGGTCATGCGCGTGGCACGCACCCATCGGCGCGAGCGCGATGGCCAGGAGAAGCTGGCGCGCCAGTGTCATGGCAGTTGGAACTGCAGGCTGCTGGCGAGAATCTCGCGCTCGGCGCCCGGGTCATCGATGGCGCGCTCGATGCTGGCCTGGATCAACTGGAAGCCCGGCTGACGCAGCGTCACGTTGATGTAGCCTTCGGCATCGGTGACGCCGCGCGGTGAACCGGAGTAGGCCACGGTCACGCCCGTCGCCGGTCGTCCGCGTAGCCATGCGCGCAACCGCAGCTTGTCGCCAGGGCGCAGCGCCAGCGGATCGCGTACCGGAGTCAGCTCCAGTTCCGCCGTCAGCGGTCGTGCCAGCGCGTTGCTCCAGCGATCCAGCCGCTTGATACCCTCCGCCGACCGCCAACTGTCCAAGGTCGTGCCTGCCTGATGTCGCGGCAGGTTCTTCGTGCCGTAAGGTGTCTTGCTCCAATAACCGCTGTCCACCCAGAACCAGCTTGCTGCGCAGTCGCCGCGCAGCACTACCGGGTAGGTGTCGCTCGCTCGCGCCGGCAACTCGTTGCCGTAAGCATCGAAACAACGCGCCTGGCGGACGATCTCCGGCCGGTATTCGAGCTTGCGTTCGCCGGCATGGCCGGAACGCTCATGGCCGTACATCAGCCGGTGCGCGTCGCCCTCGCGCTCGATCCACAGGTCATGCGCAGCGGCCGACGGCGTTACGACCAGCGCGAGCAGCAGGAGTGTGCGGAACATCGCGGACCCGTGGGGTGAGTGACCGCACGATGATAGCGGATGGTATGCGAAAAATATAATTCGTAATATTTATGGGCCATGTGCGCTCATCCGAGGTGTGGTGCGGCGGATGACAGGTTAGCCCGTTTGCGGCGGTTGCCGCTGGATTGCCGCGGCGCTGCGCGCCTCGCAACGGCGGCGAGAGCAAGCGGATGTCGTCATCGCGAGCGTAGCGCGGCGATCCAGGGGCATCGGCGCGACGGTGGCGGCTGGATGGCTGCGGTGCTGCGCGCCTCGCAATGACGGTGTGGAGCGTGATCGGCGTCATCGCGAGCGCAGCGTGGCGATCCAGGGGTTTGACGCGGGGGCGACGGTGGTCACTGGATTGCCGCGGCGCTGCGCGCCTCGCAATGACGGCGGGGGGCGGGTGCGCCATGGCGAGTGTAGCGTAGCGATCCAGGGGGCATCGGCGCGCCACTGCCTGCTGGATTGCCGCGGCGCTGCGCGCCTCGCAATGACGGCCCAGGGGGGATCATGCCGGCGTGACGCCGGCGCGAGGCTCAGCTTCGTTGCCGCAGCCAGTCCAGGTACTTGGGCACGCCCTGCTCCACGGTCATGAACTCACGCGCGTAGCCGGCCTGGCGCAGGTGACCGATGTCGGCCTGGGTATAGCTCTGATAGCGACCGCGGAGGTGTTCCGGAAACGGGATGTATTCGATCTCGCCGCGGCCATGGTAGGCGATGACCGCACGCGCGACATCGTTGAAGCTCTGCGCCCGACCGGTGCCGACGTTGAAGATGCCGGAGACCCCCGGATGCTCCAGCAGCCACAGCTTCACCGCGATGGTGTCGTCGACATGCACGAAATCGCGTAATTGTTCGCCATCCGCATAACCGTCCGTCCCTGCGAACAGGCGCACGCGGCCGTCCTTCAGGATCTGCTGATGGAAATGGTAGGCGACGCTGGCCATACTGCCCTTGTGCTGTTCGCGCGGCCCGTACACGTTGAAGTAACGCAATCCACACACCTGGCTGGTGAGCGCATGCTGAAAGCGGCGCAGATACTGGTCGAACAGGAACTTCGAGTAGGCGTACATGTTGAGTGGCCGCTCGTGCTCACGCCCTTCGGTGAACACCGGACCCATGCCGTAGACCGACGCCGACGAGGCGTAGATCAGCGGCGTGGCGCGTGCCTGGCACCACAGAAACAGCAGCTTGCTGTATTCGAAGTTGTTGCGCATGACGAATTCGCCATCCCACTCCGTGGTCGAGGAACAGGCGCCTTCATGGATCACGGCGTCGATGCGGCCCAAGTCGCGGCCTTCGACCACACGTCGCAGGAATTCGTCGCGGTCCAGGTAATCGTAGATGTCGCAGTCGGCGAGATTGACGAACTTGGTGCCGTCCTTGAGATCGTCCACCACCAGGATGTCGCTGATGCCCCGCTCGTTCAGGGCCTTGACCATATTGCTGCCGATGAAGCCGGCGCCGCCGGTGACGATGTACATACTCATCCTTTCCTGATGGTTTCGATCATCCGGGTGGTGGAATGGCCGTCGACGAAGTCGAGCACCCGGACTTCGCCGCCGGCGCGGGTGACACAGGTGCCGCCAGCGATGTCCTCGACGCGGTAGTCACCCCCCTTGACCAGCACGTCCGGCAGCAGCCGGCAGATCAGACGCTCCGGCGTGTCCTCAGCGAACGGCACCACCCAGTCCACTGCTGCCAGGGCCGCCAGTACCGTGGCGCGCGCGCCCAGCGGATTGACCGGCCGGCCCTTGCCTTTCAGACGGCGCACCGAGTCGTCGTCATTGACCGCGACGATCAGCCGGTCGCCCAGTGCACGGGCTTGCTGCAGGTAGCCGACATGGCCGGCATGCAAGATGTCGAAACAGCCGTTGGTCATAACGATGCGTTCACCGGCGGCGCGCGCACGAGCCATCAGCGACACCAGTTCGTCCTCGCCGACCACGCCACGGGAAATGGGCAGGTGCTCCTCCATGGCTGCGACCAGTTCGGCCGGCGACACCGTGGCCGTGCCCAGCTTGCCGACCACCACGCCGGCGGCGAGGTTGGACAGGGCCACGGCATCGCGCATGGTCTCGCCGGCCGCCAGCGCCGCGGCGAGCACCGCAACCACGGTATCGCCGGCGCCGGTGACGTCGTACACCTCGCGTGCGCGCGTGGGCAGGTGCACCGGTGCATGGCCCCGTTCCAACAGCGTCATGCCCTTCTCGCTGCGCGTGACCAGCAGCGCGGTGAGCGCCAGGTCGTCACGCAGATGTTCGCCTTTGCTCACCAGGTCGGCATCATCCGCCACCGGCCCGACCACCGCCTCGAACTCGCTCTGGTTGGGCGTGAGCAGCGTGGCGCCACGGTAGCGCACGAAATCCCGTCCCTTGGGGTCCACCACCACCGGCAGTCCGCGCCCGCGTGCGGCGCCGATCAACGCCGATGCCTGGCGCAATGCCCCTTTGGCATAGTCGGACAGCACTACCGCATCCACATCCGGCAACACGTCCTCGAAGCGACTGGTGATACCGTTGCCGTCGCAGGCGCCAAAGCCATCCTCGAAATCCAGCCGGATCAACTGCTGATGCCGCGACAGCACGCGCAGCTTGGTGATGGTGCGGCTGCCGGGCACGCGGGCGAAAGCGCAACGCACGCCGCTGGCCGTCAGGCGTTCGGCAAGCAGGGAGGCCTCGGCGTCCTCGCCGACCAGGCCGACCAGCGTCGCCTGTGCGCCCAGCGCGGCCGCATTCAGCGCGACGTTGCCGGCGCCGCCCGCGCGATACTCATCGCCTTCGACTTTCACCACGGGGACCGGGGCTTCGGGCGAGATGCGGCCGGCGGGCCCTTGCCAATAGCGATCGAGCATCACATCGCCTGCGACGAGGACGCGCGCTTTCGAGAAATCCGGTAGCTTGAGGTGCATGGCGTCGCTGGAGAGGAGGCTGCGGCGGATTCTACTTGAGGCCCGGCGCCCGATGGCCGTGGCCGCGGGGCGCCTGCGGAAGCCGATCGTGGCAGGCACGACCTACCACGGACTGCCGGCGCCAAGGCCGTGTCGCTTGCGTTCGCATCGCCGCCCGGACCACCCGCATGCTTCGTCTCAGCCGTTGCGGAAGCGCTCCGGTTCGATGCGGTGTTTCTTCAGCAGCTTGCCCAATGCACGCCGCTCCTTGCCGGCCAGGCGTGCAGCCTGGGTGACGTTGCCGGCGCTCTCGCGCATCAGGCGGGTCAGGTGATCGATCTCGAACGCCTCCAGGGTATGGCGTTTGGCTTCGTTGAAATTCAGCGTGACACGGCCCGACCGGCGTCGCTCCGGCAGGCATCGCCGATCGGTGTTGGGCGGCGCCGGGCGGATCAGCACGTGTTCATCCTCGCCCAGCAGGAATGCCCGCTGGATACGGTTCTGCAGTTCGCGGATGTTGCCGGGCCAGGGCTGAACCCGCAGCCAGGCGATGGTATCGCCGTGCAGTTCGCGATACGGCAGGCCGTAACGGCTGGCCGCCTCGGCGATGAAATGCCGCGCCAGCAGTACCACGTCGTCATCGCGCGCGCGCAGCGGCGGAACCTCCAGTTCCATGACGTTGAGGCGGTAATGCAGATCGGCGCGGAACAGGTCGCGCCGCACCAGTTCATGCAGGTCGCGGTTGCTGGCGGCGAGCAGGCGCACGTTGGCCTTGCGCTCGGCGCCGCCGCCGAGCGGCCGATAGACACCGTCCTGCAAAAAGCGCAGCAGGCTGACCTGCGCTTTCAAGGACAGCGCATCGATTTCGTCCAGGAACAGCGTGCCGCCTTCGGCCTGGGCGATCAGGCCGGGCTGGCTGTCGCGCGCGTCGGTGTAGGCGCCGCGGCTGTGGCCGAACAGTTCGTTCTCGACCAGGTGGTCGGGCAGCGCGCCACAGTTGACCGGCACGAAGGGCTTGTCGTTGCGCCGGCCGAGATAGTGGATGGCGCGCGCGGCGAGTTCCTTGCCGCTGCCAGTCTCACCCAGGATCAGCACGTTGGCATCGTAGCGCGCGATCTTGCGCAACCGGGATGTCATCTCGCGGAACGCCGGCGATTCGCCGATCAGTCCGTTGATTCGCGCGTGTTCCGTCATGCCATCCTCCTCGTTGGTTATCCACGCCGGCCTTCGGACCGTATCGGGAGTCTTCACCCTAGCAAATTCGTGCCGGCTCGTCAGCCTCGGATACCGCGCTTGCGGTGGCGCCGGTTCAGCGCCACCAGGCATTAAGCCAGTGCCAGGTCTTGCGTAACTGACGGCGCGCATAGCCGTCACGTAACTGCGTCAGCGTGCCTTGGGCGTGCATGGCATCGCGCGTGGCGACGATGCGGCGGAGTACCGCGTCGCAGGTGGTGTAGCCGCGCAGGCGCGCATCCCAATAGACCGGGTAGTGCAACAGCACGCCGGCCACCAGTTCATCCAGGGTCAGGCGGCGGTGTCGGCGCGCAAATGCAACGCCGTCGACCATGATGTCCTCGGTCAACCCCCACCCGGCATAGAACGGCTGGCCGTACACCACCACGCGCTTGCCGCGCAACAATGCGTCGAAGCCGGTGAGCGAGGTCATGGTGTGCACCACATCGCTGGCATCGATGCAGGCGAGCACGGATCGTTGGGTCTCGATGTGATCGGCATACGTCAGTGCCGTCCGATGAGCCAGTCGGCCGGCGCGGTTGCCGGAACTGACATCGGGATGGGGCTTGTACACCAGGAAAGCGTCGGGATGTGCCTGGCGGGCCGCGCGTAGCAGCGCCAGGTTGCTGGCGACTTCGCCACAGCCCAGACGGATGGAGGCATCGTCCTCGACCTGGCCGGGTACCAGCACGACCAGCGCGTGGCCATGGTACCGGCGGGCAGCCTGCGGCAACTCCAGGTTGTACTTGGTGATGCCGTGACGGACGATGTATTCGCGTACCGCGCGAGCGCGCGCCAGCTCGTCGGCGGCAAATTCATGGGTGTTGAGCAGATGTTCGAGGTCTGATGGGTGCGCAGGGTCGAAATAGATACCACGCGTGTCGAATACCAACGACAGCGGCGGCACCAGATCCGAGCCCAACCCCACGGAGCGGACGAAACCGTCTTCCATGCGCACGATGCCGGCACAAGTGCGTCCGGCCAGCGTTCGCACTGCCGGCGCGGGCTCGCCGCCCCAGACGATCAGACGGTCGCCCGGCTGCGGATCGAGTTCCGCAGCGGTTTGGGCGTTACGCGCGAACAGCGGTTGCTGGCCGTGCGCCGACGTCAGCATCGGCTTGACCACCTGCCGACGCAGGTGGTTGAAACCGACGCAGATGGTGCGGCCCGGCCATCGCGCCGCCATGGAGCGCTGGCGTTCCAGCCAGTCCAGCACGTCGAACAGCGTGCCGCGCGTGTGGCTGAGCGGATCCAGGTAGCGTGCGTAGCGGAAGTAAGCCGCGGCGAACAGCTCGAGCGTCGAGCGACGCCGCGTGCGTCTGGAGCAGACCTGGCGATCATCGGTGGCGCCCCAGCCGGCGTACCAGGGTAGACCGAAGCAGGTCACGGGTTTGTCGGCCAGCAGTGCTTCGAAGCCCAGCGTGGATGTGACCACGTAAACGTGGTCCATGTGTTCGATCAGACTGAGCGGGTTGATCACCTCGCGCCAGACGCGCGTGTTCGCGTCCGGCGTGACCTGCGTGAGGTAGCCGCGCTTGCGCCCGGAGCTGACTTCCGGGTGAGTCTTGACGTGGATGATCGCGTCCGGGTGCTCGGCGCGTGCGGCGGCCAGCATTGCGCTGAACGTGTCCGCCTCCGCGCCGCCCAGGCTGACGCTGAGATCGCCGAACGTCTGGTCCACGACCAGTACGTTGCGCCGTGTCATGTCCAGTTCGCCGCGCCAATCCGGTGCGTGGTTGTACTTGCTCAGACGCAGCGTCAGTATGCGGCGGCGCGCGTGCTCCACGTCCCCGGCGACGTCCGCGAGCAAATCTTGGCCCGAGTTCAGCAGGTCTTCCAGCGCGGAAGGTCGGGTGCTGTCATAGTAGATGCCGACCGCATCGACCACCAGCGACAGCGGCGGATGCCGATCACCGGTACCGTAGGAGCGCAAAAAGCCGTCCTCCAGCCGGATGACCGGGCAACCGAGGCGGTGCGCCGTCCGTTCCACGCGCTGCGTCGAGGGCTTACGTCCCCAGGCCAGCAGGGCGTCGGGTACGGCGCGCGACCACGGCCACCAGCGTGCCACCGGTGCTTCCAGCAGGGCGGCGTAGATGTCCAGATCGCGCATGCCGTGGGACATGACGCCGAGGAACGGCGATGAACGGGGTGCGGCCATCGGTGACATGGGTCTGTTTGCTGCCCGGTCAGCCCTGAACAGGATATGCCGCGGGTGTCGCGGGCTTCACCGCAGCCTGCTGAGCCGCAAGCATCGAGATTGCCTGCGGCGCGGTTGCGACGGCTGCCATGGCACCATGCGTGCTTGATTTCCAAGGCGCCCCGCGTCCCATTTATGCTCGCAGCCAGCCGACCGGTGAGTTCATCGCCGCTCGTCGCGTCTCGTCGAGCCACTGGGCCATGAGCTGGTAGCGTCGTTGCCGTGCCGTATCGTCGGTGAGCAGTGCGACCACCCCGTTGCTCCAGGCTTCTGCGTCATCGTCGGCGAACACAGCGCCGCTGTCGTTCAGCGCTGAGGCATACGGTGCGCGGCGGGCAAACAGGCCGACCGCGCCGCAATGTGCGATATCGAATGCCTTGACGTGGGCGCGCGCCGCATTGAAATGCCCGGGCAGCAGCGGTGCGACACCGACGGCAATCTCTGCGTGGTCGCAATGGCGCTGATAGTCCGGCCAGGACAGCGGCGGCAGTACCTGTACCCGCGGAATGCCAGCCAGCAGACGACGCACATGCGCACCTCCCATGATCTCGAATACGGCGTCAGGGACGCGTGCCTGAACTTCGGCGATCACGGGGCGCAGCCAGCGCATTTCATGCATGTGTGCGCGTGTACCGTGGTAGCACCAGCGCCGGCAACCGGCCGGGGCCGCGGCGCGCGGCGGGAACGGATGCAGCGGGGGCAGGGTGCGCGCACCCCAGCGGCAATAGCGTTGTTGCAGCGTGTCGGTGGACACCCACAGCCGGTCACAGACCCGCATCAGCAAATCCGCGACGTACGCGAAACGCGCACTGGTGCGCATGCGGTAATCCAGCGGCAATTCCCGACAGCGCCACGCGGTGGGAAGGTCATCGTCCATGAGGAAAGCCACGCCACTCCAGCGTGCGGCTTCTGTCGCGATGAAACGCAGCCAGCGCCGGGCAGCGTGGCGCACGATGATGATCTGCGTACCGTGCGGCAGCAGGTGGGCCGCTTGGTCGTCCCATACGCGGGAATCGAAACGCAGCACCCTGACGGTGGCATCCAGGCGCGGCGTGACATAGAAATCCACGGTGGGGATGTCGCCCGGCGCGAGAATCGCGACACAACTCGGGCACTCGGTCCGGTAACGCGCGCAAAACGGTTCTCGGCGGAAATCGACGTCAGCCGGCGCGCCGCTCATCTCCAGGGTCGTTCGATCCACGGTGCGTGACTGAGCGAAAAATCCTGCCGGTTGTAGCTCAGGTTGGGGTTGTAGTAGGGATCGTGCAGCATCAGGCGCTTCCACCGCCGCCGCATGTAGGCCGCTTCCCGGTCCGCACGTGCGCGCTGCGTCGGAGAGACGTCCCGCCCCCGTGTGGCCGACTCATGATGATAGAGCCGAGCATACGGCGTCCACACCACGCGCCATCCGGCGGCACGCAGTCGCAAGCAATAGTCCACATCGTTGAAGGTCACCGGCAGACTTTTCTCGTTAAGGCCGCCGAGTGCGAGGTAAAGGTCCCGGCGTGTTAGCAGGCAGGCACCGGTCACGGCCGACAGATCCTGCGCCAGTATGGCGCGGTGCTGATAACCCGGCTCGTCACCGGGCAGGTACTGGTGCAAGTGATTGGCGCATCCACCCACACCGATGACGTCGCCCGCATGCTGGATGCGGCCGTCATCGTATAGCAGCTTGGCGCCCACGGCGCCGACGCGATGCTGTGACAGACGGCTCACCATCTCCTCCAGCCAGTCGGGCGTGATGACCTCGGTGTCGTTGTTGAGCAAGCAAAGGTAATCCCCGTGAGCGGCCCGCGCCGCGACGTTGTTGAGCGCGGAGAAATTGAACGGCCGGGCGTCGCGCAGCTGGCGTACCTGCGGGTGCGTTGCCATCGTCTCCAGGTAGTCCAGGGTTGTCGCTTGTTCACTGCCGTTATCCACGATCAGCAGCTCGAAATCCCGGTAAGAGGTGTTGCCGAGCACGCTGTCCACGCATCGCCGCAGCAACGCCAGCCGGTCGCGTGTCGGTACGATGATGCTCACAAAGGGACGATGCGTCGGCAAAGCGTAACGCACGCGGCAATCGCCATGCCCGTTGGGTTCCACAGTCGCCGGAATCTCCAGGCGGGCCAGATGTGCGGCCACGGCGGACACGCTGCTCCGGTGCACGACATCGGGACGGAGATGCTCGGGCAGCGTCAACAACGGTGCCGGTATGTGGCCGATCTGATCGTCATGCAAGGCCTCGGTGATGCGCAGCCACAGATCATGCGTGCCCGCCACCGGTGTATGGCTGGACGAGGTCGGGTCCAGTGTCCGGGCAAGCACCTCGGCGCGTATGGCTGCGGCTGGCCCGATGTAATTGGTCGACCGCAGTAATTCAGGGCACCAGTCCGGCTTGAACACCGGATCGTGCCGTGATCCGTTCCGATTCACCCGGTCATGGTCGCAGTACACGAACGCCAGCCGCGAACGCCGTTCGACATGCCGCGCAAACCAGTAAAGCGCATGTGGGGCAAGGATGGCGCCTTCGGGCAGCAGGAATATCCAGCGACTCTCGATGGCAGGAATGGCCTCGTGATCCTGGCCGCCGCCGCAATCCGGCGCGCTCGTGCTCGCGGCTGCCGGTGTTCCGGCGGGGATGGTCTTCGAGCTTTCAACGGGGGAGTGTACCTCGCAACCGGCAGCCGCCAGTTCCGCAAGCGATTGCAGCCGAACCGTCCGTGTCGGCGCCAGCAGCTGTTCCGCCAGCGCGGCGTCGGTCTGGTTCTGCGCGTCCTGGTCGGCGCCCGGCGAGCCGTAGATCACCATGCGAAAGCTCGCATTGGGTGGCAGCGCGGCCAGCTCGCGTTCGATGGCAACCCGATCGGGCCGGGTCAACGCATGGTGACGTTGTAACCAGTCGTGATAATCCAGCGCCGGCGCCTCGGCGAACAGGCTGCCTGCCAGACGGTAGGCCCGCGTGAAGTCGGACAGCGTTGTGGCGCCATCGAGGCCCAGCGCTTTCAGGCGCCAGCGGGGTTGCGTCAAAAGCGTGACGACGATGCGGCCAGCCATCATGGCCGTGCGCGCCGCCCGGCCGATCGGTCGGATGGTGAGCTCCTGCACCCGGACGTAGCCGAGTGAGTTCATGGGTTGCAGCAGCAGACGGCGGACGCCATGTGGCACGTAGACGACTTCCTTCAGCCATCCCTGTTTGGTCAATGGGAGATCCACGCGCAATGAGGCGTCAGCCCCTTCCAGGTGCAGCCAGGCACCGCGGTGCCAGCCCATGGCAACGAGCCGGCCTTCCAGGCAGAACCAGCCTTGCCGGAAGTCGACGGTCGATGTCAGTGCGAGCCGAGCGGGCAGTGCATCGATCCGCCAGCAACGCGCGCCGGCATCCCATGCCATGCCCTCAGCCGGAGTCAGGGTGAGCGGGATCGCACGTGTCTTCCGGCCTGGCCTCGGCATGCGGTGCGGGTCGGACATAGGCCAGACATCCGGCTGGATCAGATCCGCTCCAGCCGGCTACCCACCCCCTGCAGCACGAACTCCTTGAGCAGTTCCAGTTGCCCCTCGGCGCGAACCAACTGCTCGTAGAGCCGGGACTGTCGGGACTGCGTTGCCATCAGTTCCGCGCGCAGTTCCCGAATGACCATGTTCTTGCGGTCCACCTGAGTCTTCAGCAGTTGCCCCAGATCGGCCAGATGATCTGCCATGCCGACGGGCAAGGAGGCCGCGGTCAACGTCGATACCGCGCTGCCGCGCTGAACCTGAAGCTCGGCAAGCACATCCGGCAGCGCATCCGTCAACGGGCGTGGTGTCAGCTCGACCTGGAGATAAGCTGAACCGCGCAACGCGTCGAGGACGTCGGGCGGGATGGCCAGGTCGAACTGCGGGTCGTCATTCAGGCACAGCAACAGCGCCGAGTTGCGCTGCATCAGGCAAAACACCCCGCCAGGATGGACGAACGCGCCGCCATCCCCATCCCATTGCCAGACCGTCGTCGAGTCTGCCTGGTGCAGTGAAAGCGCGTGCAGTTGGATCACCGACGGCGCGTTGGCGATATCGAGTCGCAGCCGGCGCAGTGCTTGCAGGTCAGCCGGCAATACCAGCCGCAGATGCTTCTTCCGGCCGTCGAGCGCATAGACATCGGCTGCGCCACGTGCCTCGCCATATGGCCGTATCGTACCGTTCACCTGTTCGGCGATATAGACGCGAGCCTCCAGATACGGCGCCGACAGCTGGCCTGGAGTCTCCGCGGCGGCCTCGAAGATCGAGGTACCCAAAACCGGCAAGGTGCCTTCACCAGCCAAAGCCAGGAAATAAATCGGGCGCGCGAGCTCACCTGACGCCGCGCCGTCGACACCGTCGGAGAACCCCGAGAACCCGCCCTCGCGCGATTGTATTGGCACGATGACCGAGCCGGAGAGAACCCGTTGGGCATAAAACGTCGTTCGTTTGAAATGTGCCCTGAGCAAACCGGCGAACTCGGCGAAATCGAGTTCCTTGACATGGTGAACGTTGGGTTCGGACAACGTCCTGTCGTATTCCGGTCGATTGGGGCTGGAGATCAGCAGCACGCCCTCCGGCCGGAGCACGCGTTTGATCTCGCGCAGCATTGCCTCATGCTGATCGTGGTGTTCAATGGTCTCGAAACTCACCACCAGGTCTACCGATGCATCGGCCAGCGGCAGCCGGGCGCAGTCCCCCTGTACGAAGCGCAGATTCGGCCGGACATAGGTGTCCCGCGCATGTGCCACAGCCGCATCGGCGACGTCGACCCCGATGACGGAACGAGCAGTCTGCGCGAGCAGATCCGAGCCGTAACCCTCGCCGCTGGCAACATCCAGCACATCCCGCCCGGCCGCCAGCTCGCGTGCGAGAAGGTAGCGATGCCGGTGCTCGGCCTCAATCGCGCCGCCGATACCGGGGACGAAGCGCTCGCCATCATAGACCAGCGTCACTCAACACTCCTTCGTGGTACGGCGGCCGGCTTGATCAACAGCCCTTGTCCGGTCGGTAAAGAAAGAATCTGAAGTCCCTTGCTCCTGGCGAACTTGTCCATGCCGAGTTTCTGTGATCGATACCCGATGTAGCCGTAATCATCCATCAGGATCACCCCGCCGGGCACCACGCGATCCCACAGACACTCAGCCGCCGCTACCTCCGGAAGGGAGCAGTTGAGGTCGAGATGAACAAACGCAATCTCGCTGGCGTCGATTTGAGGCAGGGTCTCCGGGATCGGGCCGACGATCAATTTCACGCCATGCCATTGGACAAAGTTGCGCTTGACACTCTCGACATCGAATGTATAAAAGCCGCTAACGATGTCCCGCCGATTACGCTCGATGACCCCGACATCCAGGTCGGCCTGACTCAGGTAGCGTTCATCCACGCCCTGGAACGTGTCGAGCAAATAAAAAACACGACCTTGCGAGTTCCAGTCCAATAGCTCCATGATGGCCGAACTCATGAACCCCTTGTTCACGCCACACTCGACGAAGTCGCCGGCGAGATGGCTTGCCAGGGAAGCGGCCCAAAGCCCTGTATGAACCCTCCAGTGCCAGTGATAATCCACGCCAACGGCTCTAACACCCCGCGCATAGGCGCGCTGAAAATCCGCGTCGA
The DNA here is from genome assembly GCA_964440155.1 of uncultured Thiobacillus sp. Classification (GTDB taxonomy): domain Bacteria; phylum Pseudomonadota; class Gammaproteobacteria; order Burkholderiales; family Thiobacillaceae; genus PFJX01. The sequence continues at coordinate 17,437 of CAYTRH010000039.1, forward strand.
CCATAAACTCGTGGTTATGCACGGAGCGTAGGCCATCCTGATCGTAAATTTCGTCCATGATCATTTGCGCGCCGCAAAAGCCAATGCGGCAGGGTAGGCTACGGCGTTGATGGTGACCTGCGAAAACCCGGCTTCGAACACATAGGTCCAGGTGTCTGCGCCAAACTCGGTATGCACTACATAATCCTCTCGATGGCAGCTCGGATCGCCATGATAGCTCGCCCTAAGCCCTTCACGGCTCCTGGACATGCGACCGACGATGACGGGCACGGTAAAACATAGCGATCCACCTGGGCGCAGAACCCGTCGGCATTCGGAGAGTGCATGAATAGGGTTTGTCACGTGCTCGAGTGTGTCGGAATGAATCACAAGGTCAAATGCTTCTTCTTCGTAAGGCAAATCATGAATGTCTATGCTTGGATGGCTGCAATGAACATACCGACCGATTTTCCGGAGAAACCGCGTAAGTGAGCCGGCCTCATTGATCTCCAGCGTCGTGAGCGAGTGGAGTGTTGCGGATTCTGCAATTTCCGCGAGAAACTCCGATTTGCCCAGAGCGCTCCGTATGGCATTGGACAGGGCGATCGATCTTAGGTTGGAACCGCAGGACTTGCAGGTCTGCCCCTGTTGATGATCGATATAAGCAATCTCTTGCCTCGATAGTTGCCAGTCGTTGATCAAATCGGGCCATAGCACCGGTTTAAAGGAAAACTCCAACCCGCCGCAGATGCTGCATTGCAAAGGTGAGCCATTGGGCAAAGACTTGAGCATCACCGGATGTTTAGCGCGAACCGAGGTCGTGGTGAGTGTGGTTCAACACGAAGCCGCCGGAAAATCGAGAGCGGCATTGTTCGTGACGCCGGTGGCACACATGGGGTTGAAAACCAAATGTTAGTCCGGGTGCCGACAAATCACTACTGCGTCCTGACCGGCCCACTCACCATGCCGAATTTCGAGCACCCTGAGTCCTTTGCGCGCCACTGCCACGTGGATCCATTCGTTGGATATGCAGGCGACGCCATAATTGCTGAACCCTGGATAATCATGGTAGCCGTAGCCCGTTTGCTTGTAGCCATTCTTTACAACGTTGACGGCCTCAATACTTTTTAGTCCATAGCGGCATTCCGTGGATAGGCCGTTGACCACTGACTCGCCGTGGTTGGTAACAATTGCCAGACCGTTTTTATCTAGTACGCGTGAAAGTAAGTCAAAAAACTGGAGGGTCTTGACCTCAGGCAGATGGGTAATCAACGAGCCTGTCCAAACCAAATCAAATCAAGCGGATGGGGTATGGCTTGTTCAATGTCGTTAAAGTTACCTTGTGTCGGTAGTGGTGTTGCGTTAAAACTCGCGCAGAAACGAGTGGCGTCTATGTTGATGTCGGATGCGTAAATGGTTGCATATGGATACGCGGCGCGACGAAACCGGGTGACGCGGCCATATCCCGAAGGGAGATCCAGAATGGTTTTGGGGAGAAGGTTCTGCGTGTGTAAAATTTGGCGAATTAACATCAACGCGTTCAGGCCTACACCACAATATTTCTCGTGCGCCGATGGGTCATTGCGAAGGAACATGTTGTCGCCTTCGGATATGGAGCCAAATGTTCGAGGTAAGATCTGAGTCATGGCTTATGTTTTTCCGATTACGTTATTCTTGTGCAATATATAGATTTCTGTCATATAGCCCATGATGGCCTTGCTCTTGCTGTGCCAGCGCCGTACCTCAACGTCGAAGGGTGTTGTACGGGAAATTAGGAGCGGTAGGTCGTATCCATAACGCCAAGTGACCAGCGCGCCTTCGCTCTGTCGTTGCGGGTTGCCATGGTACTCGGGTTCACCGACCGTTTTGATATCCCCTGTCTCGGTAATACGCGCGACCTGCTCACTGTGGAAACGGTTGTGCTCGGTTGGAGCCGAAAAAAGGCAAGCTCCCCCTGGCTTTAGTGTTCGATGAATTTCGTTGAGGGCGCGAAATGGATCGAACAGATGTTCCAGTACATCTAGATGGATAACCAAGTCAAATGAGGCGTCAGGGAACGTCTGTTCCTCAAGATTTTCGTTTCTTAATCCATTGATGGTTTCGCCCCACGGTCGGTCTGGAAAATACC
>CAYTRH010000040.1:0-19538 GCA_964440155.1 uncultured Thiobacillus sp.
CAGGTGGCCGCGCAGCAGTTCGGCCGTGGCGGTGCCGGCCAGACGCGCCTCGACCTGGCCGCCGGGGCGGCTGTCCAGGTCCAGGAAGGCGGGCATGCCCAGCACGCGCAGGCGCAACGCGCGCGCCTGCAGCGACGTGTCGGTGAAGCCGATGCGTCCGCTCACGCCTAGCAGATCGGGCAGTTCGTCGCCGGGATCGATGTGGTTGTCGCGGAAGCTGTAACTGCCGGAGACCCGGGTATCGTCGACATGTCGTACCGGCATCTCCAGCTTGATGGCCAGTTCGCCGTCGCCGCGCGCGCGCAGCGGGTCGGTGAAACCGCCGGTATGTCGACGTACCGGCGAACGCTGGATGAAGTCGAGAAAGGCGCGCGTCTCGCCCACCGCGCGGCCCTCGAGATACAACGTCTCCGTGTCGCTGTAATGCAGGTCGGGGATGTGCGCGCGCACCGGGCCGATGCGCGTGTCGAGGATGCGGCCGGCGTGCGCGACCAGCGTCATGGCCTTGTCATGGAAGCGCAACCGGCCCTGCACGCCGTCGATGCGCGGCCAGCCCGGCGCATAGTCGAGCACCGCGTCGACGATGTTCATCTGTACGTCGAACTCGCCACCGCCGGCGTCGAACGGGAATCGATCCAGCGGCCCGATGACCCGCGCACGCACGTCGCGCGCCGTGCCGGCTACCAGGGCGCGGCTTAGCCAGTTGTAGGCATCGTCCGCAACCGCGTGCGGCAGATAGCGGTACACCGCGCCAGCCTCGCCCCGGCGCAGGTGGCCATGGATGTCAAGCACCGGGGCGCCCCCCTTGGGCAGCGTGATCCGCCCGCGCGCGTCGCCCTCCAGATCGTCGTTGACGATACGCGCGAGTTCGAAGGACAGGGCACCGCCCTGCTGATCATGACGCCAGCTCGCCTTGGCATCCAGTTGCGCGAAATCCAGCTCATGACGGAACACGCCGGGCCAGACCAGGCGCATGGTGCGGCCCCGCAACTCGATCTCGCCATCGTCCTGATCGGCGCGCACGCGCGCGGTCACGCCGCTGAACCCCGGCAAGGTCTCGAACGGCAACAAACCGGCGTCGCGCACTTCCAGCCGAAACGCATAGTCCGCCGCACCGGCCCAATGGGCCTCGGCCAGCTCGACCAGGCCGACCGGGCTGAGCGCCTCGATCAGCGCATGCCCGCGCTTGGGCAGCGGCAACGCGCCGGTCAGTGCGGTGAGCGCTTCCAGCCGCAGGTTGCTGGCACTGCCATCCACCCGGCGAAAACCGCCCTGCTCGTCGGGGGTCATGCGCACGCGCACACTAGCGGGCTCGGTGGCGGGCTGGCCGGGCAACTGGAAGCTGAGCGTGTCGACGCGGAACTCATGGGCATCGCGCTGGCGCGACCAACCGATCCGGCCTTGCAGGCGATCGAACGCCAAATCCGGCAGATCACCGCGCATGCTCACCGCCACCTGGCGCAGGCGGGCGTCACCGGCCAGCGACTGGATCAAACCGGGGCGCAGCTCCAGCCAGAAGCGCAGGTCGCCCGTTCCGCCCTTGACCGAGGCCTGGGCCCACGGCACCCACTGATGCCAGCGGTCGAACCCGGCATCGTCGACGCGCGCGTACACCGTGCCCGACCAGGTGCGCCAATCGCCGGGCGCGCCCGACCTCAGGTCACCACGCAGTTCCAGCCGAGCGGCCGCCGGTGCCGGCCGCGCGATGGCGCCGAAGCGGTGCCGGCCGAAACGGTTCTCAAGCAACAGGCGCACCCCGGTCACGCGCAGTTCCGGCGCACCCAGCAGTTCGTCCGACCAGACGACTTCGGCGTCTTTGACCACCACCCGATGTTGCTTCAGCAACCAGTCGGAAAACGCGCCGGAATCGCCCGGCTGGTTGACCGGCACGCCGGCGACGCGGATCACTCCGGCGGCATCGCGATGTACGTTCAAGCGCGGCGCGATCAGGCTCAGACTGGCCAGCCGCGGCTCTAACAGCGGCAGCGACCACCAGGACAGCACCGCCTCCACCTCCGGCAGCAGCAGCGCTTCGCCATCCGGCTGAGCCACGCGCACGTCGTGCAAAATCAGGCGCGGTTGCGCCCCACGCCAGTTCGCCTGCATGCGACCGATGTGCACGGTCTGCGCCAGCGCGGCGCCGGCACGGGCTTCCACCAGCGGCACGAAGTCACTGGCGCGCGGCATCACCCAGAACTTGAAGGTCAACGCCAGCAGAGACACGACGATCACCGCGCCGCCGGCGACATAGGCGGCGTAATGCACGATACGGCGCAGGAGGCGGATGGTTCGAATGCGCAAGGAGCGAAAGGCAGACGTGGGTGGGGGGCGGCTAAACGCTAGCCTAGTCGCTTGCCACGACGGGCGCCATGCCTGTCGGTCTGTCCGGTAGCAGTCGGGCGAGCGAGGCGAACAGGTCATCGGCGCTCAACCGCTGGTAATCGTCGCGTGCGGCGACGACGAAGGCACCGGCCACCTCGCTCCAGGCATGGCCGCCGTTCCACGGCTCCGGCGCCACCTCGCCCTGACGTCGGCGTGGCACGATGACCATGTGTCCGGGGCGGTAGATCAGGTTGTAGGGCACCAGGTCGCGGTGCAGTTCATCCAGCAGCATCCACGCCGTGCGCGCGTCGTCGCAGCGCTGCACCGGCAACGGATAGTCGCCGGCGGCGGCGGTTTCCACCGGCAAGGCCGCGCGCACGAAGGTCTGGAAATGCAGGTGATTGACCGAGGCGTAGGCGCCGTAGCTGTTGTAGGCCAGGCCGAACCCGGCGATGCCGGCGCCGACGGTGTTCGCCACCTCCCATGCCCAGCCGTGCCAAGCCGGGGTCAGCATCTGCGCCAGACCCAGCGCCGGCGCCGGCACCAGCAGACCATGCAGCGGCGCGAACGGAAACTTGTTGTACAGCAGACGCGCCGGCTGGCAGGCCAGCTCGCCCTGCCAGAGCACCTCGCGCGCCAGGAACGGGCGGTCGAAATGAAAGCCGCGCGCGTCGAACGGGCGCATCAGACCGGGTGCCGGCGCCTGACTCATGCGCGCCGGCCGCAACGCGCGGATGGGGTTGAAGCACAGCTCCCACGGGCCGGCGCGGCGGCATTCGCTGGCGCGCAGATGCTCGAAGCCGATGGCGTTAAGCTTCAGGAACACCGCCAGATCGTCCTCGGGCGCCTGCGGCGCGCGGCCGTCGCGCAGCGCCGCGACCACCCGTTCGCCCAGCAGCGCGTGCCGCCGCGCCAGTGCCGGCCGCAGCGTCGACCACAGCGTCGACCACAGGGCGGCATCCTGGGCCGCGTTGGCCAGTACCAGAATATAGACGCCGATGTCCTCGTGGGCCGTCAGCATGTGCTCCAGGCCCGCGGCGTAGCGGCGCGCATAGTCCGCGGCGGACGCGGGAAAGCGTGCGCCGGTCATGCCGTCCGGCGCCATAGCGGCAGGCTCCAGTCGGCCACGTCACAGATCGCATCGAGTACGTCCAGGCGCCGCACCCAGGCTTGCGGCAAGGCTTCCGGGCCTTCGCGCGCGGCGCACAACTGGCCGGCCAGGCTGGCGGTGGTATCGGAATCGCCATCGTGATTGGCGGCGATGGCCAGCGTCTCGCGAAAATCGCGCGTGCGCGCGGCGGCGTACAGTGCGATCGCCAGCGCCTCGTCACCGACCCAGCCGCTGCCCAGGTTGGGCGGCGGCTGGCCGCCCCCCGCCAGCATCGCGGCGCGCAACGCGCCATGCAGCAGATCCTGCACCGGCTCGTGGCCGGGCCAGGCACGCAGCTCCACCAGGGCGCCGAGCACCGCTTCCTGCAACGACTGGCCATGCAGCAGGCCGTGCAGCGTCGCCGCCAGCACGCCGGCGGGCAGATAGCCGCCGGCATGGCCATGGGTCAGCGCGGCGCCGCGCACGCCCAAGCGGAAGGCATAGGCGCGGTCGACGCCGGCGAGCAGGCCGGCCGGCGCCATGCGCATCACACCGCCGCTGCCCTTGCTGTCGTTGATCGGGCGCTGCGGCGTGCCATGGCCGCCCATCTTCAGCGCCATCAGGCAGGTGTTGCCGGGCGCGCGGCGCACGTGCAGCGCGGCGTGGCGCAGCAGGCGCGTGGGGTGAACACGGTCGGGCGTGGCCTCGCCCTGGCTCTCCAGCCAGTCGAAATAGGACTGGCGCATGGCCTCCACTTGGCCGTGTTCGCCGCCACCGGTCTGGCGCGCACGCGCCAGACCCTCCAGCGTGAACAGGGTCATCTGGGTATCGTCGGACACCAGCAGTTGGCCCCGTTCCAGCACCGGCTCGCGCAGCCCGGACGGGCCGTGACGCGCCTGGATCGCCGCCAGACTGTCGAACTCGACGGCGTAGCCGAAGGCATCGCCCAGCGCGCCGCCCAGCAGGCAGGCCAGACGATGGCCGACGCGCGCATCCTCGCTGGCGGAGATACGCCGTACCCCCTGCACATGCCGCTCCTGCGCGTGCGTCTGGATCGCCCCCTTGCGCGCCTCGCGCACGCGCGCGATGGCTTCGGCCGGCGGCATGCCCAGTTCCACCAGCAGGCGCGCGGCGACCGTGCCGGCACGCCCCAGACCGGCGCGGCAGTGCAGCACCACGCGGCCGCCGCGCCGCAGCAGCCGGCGCAGGCGCATGCCGGAATACAGCCAGCGCCGCTCGAACTGCCAGCCGGGCGCCTGCATGTCGGGGATGGGCAGGTGATGCCACTCCAGCCCGGCCGATTCCGCCATGTCGCCCAGGCTGCGCACCCCGAGCTGCTCGAATTCCTCGTTCACCAGCAGCGTCACCAGGGCGTTGGCACCCCAGGCGCGGATGGCGCCCAGGTCGATGGGCAGATCGCGCGACCAGGCGCCATCATGCGCCTGCGGATCGTGTTTGCCGGGGCAGAACGTCACGCCGATGGCGCCTGCCCCCTCGGGCAGCTGCAGTTCGGCGATGCGCAGCGGATGCGTGGCGCTGGTCTTGAGCAAACGGATGACCTAGGGCTGATAGGCCAGGTTGGGCGCCAGCCACTTTTCCGCCGTGGCCAGATCCCAACCCTTGCGCCGGGCGTAGTCCTCGACCTGATCGCGCTCGATGCGGGCGACCGCGAAATAACGCGCCTGGGGATGACTGAAATAGAAGCCGGACACCGAGGCGGCGGGATGCATGGCGTAGCTCTCGGTCAGTTCCACGCCAATCGCGGCGGTGGCGTCGAGCAGGCGGAACAGCTCGCCCTTCTCGCTGTGCTCGGGGCAGGCCGGATAACCCGGCGCCGGGCGGATGCCGCGATAGTCCTCGGCGATCAGCGCGGCGTTGTCCAACGCCTCGTCCGCCGCATAGCCCCAGAACTCCTTGCGCACGCGCTCGTGCATGCGCTCGGCGAAGGCTTCGGCCAGGCGGTCGCACAGCGACTTGAACAGGATGGCGCTGTAATCGTCATGCGCCACTTCGAACGCCTTGGCGCGCGCCGCTTCGCCGATGCCGGCGGTGACCACGAAGGCACCGACATAGTCGGCCACACCGCTCGCCTTGGGCGCGACAAAGTCGGCCAGGCACCAGTTGGGCTGGCCGGCCGGCTTGGCCATCTGCTGGCGCAGGTGGTGGCTGGTCATGAGCACGCGCTCGCGACCTTCGTCGGCGTAGATCTCGATGTCGTCGTCGCCCACCGTGTTGGCCGGGTACAGGCCGATCACCGCCCGCGCCTCGATCCAGTTCTCCGCGATCATGCGTTGCAGCATGGCCTGGCCGTCGGCGAACAGCTTGCGCGCCTCCTCGCCCACCACCGCGTCGTCCAGGATGCCGGGATGACGCCCGTGCAGTTCCCAGGACTGGAAGAACGGCGTCCAGTCGATGTAGCGTGCCAGTTCGGCCAGGTCGTAAGCGCGGAACACGCGGCAACCGAGCATGTTGGGGCGCGGCGGCACGTAGGCGCGCCAGTCGGTGGCGAACTTGTTGGCGCGGGCCTCGGCCAGACTGACGCGCTTGGCTTCGCCACGCTGGGCCAGGTGGCGCTCGCGCACCTCGGCATAGTCGGCCTTGAGCCGGGCGACGTAATCGGCGGCGAGTTCCTCGGACAACAGGTTGGAACACACCCCGACCGCGCGCGAAGCGTCCTTCACGTACACCGTGGTGCCCTGGTAATGCGGCGCGATCTTCACCGCGGTGTGCGCCAGGCTGGTGGTGGCGCCGCCGATCAGCAGCGGCTGGGTCATGCCCAGACGCTGCATCTCCTTGGCGATGTGGCTCATCTCTTCCAGCGACGGCGTGATCAGGCCGGACAAACCGATGATGTCGACCGCCTGCTCGCGCGCGGTGGCGAGGATCTTGTCGGCCGGGACCATGACGCCCAGGTCGATCACCTCGTAGTTGTTGCAACCCAGCACGACGCCGACGATGTTCTTGCCGATGTCGTGCACGTCGCCCTTCACCGTGGCCATCAGGATCTTGCCCTTGGCGCGATCGTCGGCGGTCTTGGTTGCCTCGATGTAGGGCAGCAGGTGCGCCACCGCCTGCTTCATCACGCGCGCCGACTTGACCACCTGCGGCAGGAACATCTTGCCGGCGCCGAACAGATCGCCGACCACGTTCATGCCGTCCATCAGCGGGCCTTCGATGACGTGCACCGGGTGGGCGTACTTCTGGCGCGCTTCCTCGGTGTCCTCGACGATATAGGTGGTGATGCCCTTGACCAGCGCATGCGTCAGACGCGCCTCCACCGGCTCGGCACGCCAGGCCAGATCCTCGCTGGCTTCGCGTGCCTGGCCCTTGACCGTCTCGGCGAAGCTGACCAGGCGGTCGGCGGCATCCGCCCGGCGGTTGAGCACCACGTCCTCGACCAGGTCGCGCAGTTCGCCGGGAATCTGGTCATAGACGCCGAGCTGGCCGGCATTGACGATGCCCATGTCCATACCGGCCTGGATGGCGTGGTACAGGAACACGGTGTGGATGGCTTCGCGCACCGGCTCGTTGCCGCGGAACGAGAAGCTGACGTTGGACACGCCGCCGGACACGTGCGCGTGCGGCAGATGGGTGCGGATCCAGCGCGTCGCCTCGATGAAATCGACCGCGTAGTTGGCGTGTTCCTCGATGCCGGTGGCGATGGCGAAGATGTTGGGGTCGAAGATGATGTCCTCGGCCGGGAAGCCGACCCGTTCGGTGAGCAGCCGGTAAGCACGCGCGCAGATCTCGATCTTGCGCGCGTAGCTGTCGGCCTGGCCGGCCTCGTCGAAGGCCATGACGATCACCGCCGCGCCGTAGCGCCGCACCAGGCGGGCACGTTGCAGGAACTCGGCCTCGCCCTCCTTCATCGAGATGGAGTTGATGATGGCCTTGCCCTGCACGCACTTGAGGCCGGCCTCGATGACCGACCACTTGGACGAGTCGAGCATGATCGGCACGCGCGCGATGTCCGGCTCGCTGGCGACCAGGTTGAGGAAGCGCACCATCGCCGCCTCGCCGTCGAGCATGGCCTCGTCCATGTTGACGTCGATCACCTGCGCGCCGGCCTCGACCTGCTGGCGGGCGATGGCCAGCGCCTCGTCGTAGTTGCCTTCCAGGATCAGCCGCTTGAACTTGGCCGAGCCGGTGACGTTGGTGCGCTCGCCGACGTTGACGAACAGCGCGTCGGCGCCGACGTTGAACGCCTCCAGCCCGGACAGACGCAAGGCCGGGGCGATGGCCGGCACGACGCGCGGCGCGCAGCCTTCCACTGCGGCGGCGATGGCGGCGATGTGCGCGGGCGTGGTGCCACAGCAGCCGCCGACGATGTTGAGCAGGCCGGCGCGCGCCCATTCGCCGATCTGCGCCGCCATCTGCTCGGGCGTCTCGTCGTAGCCGCCGAAGGCGTTGGGCAGACCGGCGTTGGGATGCGCGGACACCAGGCAATCGGCCTTGTGCGCGATCTCGTCGACGTGCTGGCGCAGTTCCCGCGCGCCCAGCGCGCAGTTGAAGCCGAACGAGAACGGCTCGGCATGGCGCAGGCTGTTCCAGAACGCTTCCACGGTCTGGCCGGACAGCGTGCGTCCGGAGGCGTCGGTGATGGTGCCGGAGATCATGATCGGCCGCGTCTGGCCGCTGTCCTCGAAATAGCGCTTCACCGCGAACACCGCCGCCTTGGCGTTGAGCGTGTCGAACACCGTCTCGATCAGGATCAGATCGGCGCCGCCCGCCACCAGCCCCTCGGTGGCCTGGTAATAGGTCGCCGCCAGCTCGTCGAAATGCACGTTGCGAAAGCCCGGATCGTTGACGTCCGGCGACATGGTCGCGGTGCGCGAGGTCGGTCCCAACACGCCGGCGACGAAGCGCGGCCGGTCGGGCGTGGCGTACTCGTCCGCCACCGCGCGCGCCAGCCTGGCGCCTTCGTAGTTCAGCTCGCGCACCAGTGCTTCCATGCCGTAGTCGGCCATGGAGATGCTGTTGGCGTTGAAGGTGTTGGTCTCCAGGATGTCGGCGCCGGCGGCGAGATACTGCGCGTGGATGTCACGGATGACGTCCGGGCGGGTGAGCGTCAACAGATCGTTGTTGCCGCGCAGATCGCGGTGATAGTCGGCGAAGCGCGCGCCGCGATAGGCCGCCTCGTCGAGGCCGTGGCGCTGGATCATGGTGCCCATGGCGCCATCCAGGATCAGGATGCGCCGGCGGGCGAGGGCGAGCAGTTCGGCGGTACGGTCGGACATGACGGGGGCGGCCGGCGACGGGGCCGGCTATGATAGGCAAAATCAAGCGCTTGAGCGAGGAGACCGCCATGCAGCACCTGACCCCCAAGCAAGCCTACGCCTTCCTGCAGGACAAAACGGACGCGGTGTTCATCGACTGCCGCTCGGAATTCGAATTCCTGTTCGTCGGCCATCCGGTCGGCGCCATCCTGGTGCCATGGTACGAGGGCATCAACTGGGATTTGAACCCGCATTTCCTCGGCCAGGTGCGCATGGCCGCGTCGCACCACCGGCCGGTGATCCTGATCTGCCGCTCCGGCAACCGCTCACGCGAGGCCGGCGAGTACCTGGAGCAGAACGGCTTCACGGACGTGTACAACGTGCTGTACGGCTTCGAGGGCGAACTGGACGAACACCATCGCCGCTCCACGCGCAACGGCTGGCGCTTCGACGGCCTGCCGTGGGAGCAGTGCTGAACGCGGCCGTCGCTGCGAGTGAAGGCGCATACCCGGCTGCCCGGGCCGACCATCTGGCGCAGCTATCCCGGTCGGGCCGCCGCCTGCCGCGCGCGCAGGCGCATTTCCTGGCCCTCGATGCGTACCTCGAAGCGCGACAGGTAGCTCATGCCCAACAGCACGCCTTCGCCGGGCATGTCCGGCAGGATGGAGCCGGCGACGTCGTGGGCGATCAGACCACCGACGTCGACGCTGGCCAGGCGGGTGGCGTAGGCGGTGGCGATACCGCTGGCGGTGTGCGCGCGGAAGGCGGCGCCGGGTTGGAGGCCGATGCGCTCGGCCACGCGCAGCGGGATGGCCACCTGGGTGGCGCCGGTGTCGACCAGGAAGGTCACGGCGTGGCCGTTGATGCGGCCGGGGGCGATGTAGTGACCGGAGCGGTCGCGCTTGAGCACGACCTCGTCGGCCAGCACGGTGACGCCGGCGAGGTGGGCGTTGGGCCGCGTCAGCGCATCCATGCCCCACCACACCAGACCGCCGACCGTCAGCCAGCCGACGATCAGCATGATCAGGCCCTGGCGACGCATGTCCGGCGGTATCGACGAATCCGGCTCAGTGCTGGCCGGTACTGCCGAAGCCACCCTCGCCGCGATGGCTGGCGGCGAACTCGTCCACCACGTTGAAGCGCGCCTGCACCACCGGCACGATGACCATCTGCGCGATGCGCTCGAACGGCTGCACGGTGAACGGCAGGGTGCCGCGGTTCCACAGCGACACCATCAGCGGCCCCTGATAGTCCGAGTCGATCAGGCCGACCTGATTGCCCAGCACGATGCCGTGCTTGTGCCCGAGGCCGGAACGCGGCAGCAGCAGCGCGGCGTAGCCGGGGTCGGCCAGATGCATGGCCAGACCGGTGGGTATCAGCGCGCTGTCGCCCGGTTGCAGCACCAGCGGTGCGTCCAGGCAGGCGCGCAGGTCCAGGCCGGCACTGCCTGGCGTGGCGTAGTGCGGCAGCCGTTCGGCGATGCGGGGGTCGAGGATCTTCAGGTCGATGTGCATGGGCGACAGGTGACGGACAGGGTGACGAGGCTACGGGCGCCGCGCCTGGTACAGCGCGGCGATGTGCGCGATTAGCCGGCGCGCCTGGGTGCGCTTGTCGGCCAGGGGCAGCACGTGCCGGCCGGCTTCGTCCAACAACACCAGTTGCACCGACTCGGCGCCGACGGCTTCCCGGACATCGTTGGCGACGATGAGCGGCAGATGCTTGCGGCGCCGTTTGAGTTCCGCGTATTCCTCGACGTTTTCGCTCTCCGCCGCAAAGCCGACACAGAACGGCGGCGACGGCCGGCTGCTGACGCTGGCGAGGATGTCGGGATTGGGCGCCAGTTCCAGCGTCAGGATGTGCGCGTCCTTCTTGATCTTCTGTTCGCTGGGATTGAGCACGTAATAGTCGGCCACCGCGGCCACGCCGATGAAGATGTCCGCGTCGGCGACCACCGACTCCACCGCCGCCATCATGTCCTGACAACTGGTGACCGGGATCACGCGCGCTGCGCGCGGCGGCGTGAGACAGGTGGGGCCGGACACCAGCGTGACCTCGGCGCCGGCCTCCAGCGCGGCGCGCGCCACGGCATAGCCCATGCGGCCGGAACTGGCGTTGGTGATGCCGCGTACCGCATCGATGGCCTCGAAGGTCGGTCCGGCGGTGACCAGCACCTTGAGCCCGGCCAGACGCTTGGGCTGGAAACGCGCCTCGATGGCCTCCAGCAGCGCCTCCGGCTCCAGCATGCGGCCGAAGCCGATCTCGCCACACGCCTGCTCGCCCTGATCGGGGCCGAGCAGCTCGACGCCGTCCTGGCGCAACAGCGCGACATTGCGTTGAGTCGCCGGATGCTCCCACATCTGCCGGTTCATGGCCGGGGCCACCAGCAGCGGACAGTCGCGTGCCAGACACAGCGTGGACAGCAGGTCGGCGGCGACCCCCTGGGCCAGCTTGGCGAGGAAGTCGGCGGAGGCCGGTGCCACCACGATCAGATCGGCACCGCGGCCGAGATCGATGTGCGCCATGCCGCTGTCGACGCGCTCGTCCCACAGATCGCTGAACACCGGGTGGCCGGTGAGCGCCTGGAAGGTGGCGGGGCCGACGAAATGGCGCGCCGCCTCGGTGCACACTACCTGGGTGTCGATGCCGGCCTTGACCAGCAGCCGGGCCAGTTCCGCCGCCTTGTAGGCGGCCACGCCGCCGGTCACGCCGAGCACGATGCGCCGCGCATCCATACCCCCTCCGGTCACAGATCTTCGAACACCGCGTCCGGCGCGGCGCGGAAATCCAGACTGCGCAGCACCAGGCCGAGCACGCTCTCGCTTGCCGCAAGCAGCCAGTCGCCGTTGTCGATGCGCCGGTACACTTCCACCGTGCGCGCATCCGGATCGATCAGCGCATATTCGCGCAGGCTGTCCAACAGCCGGTAGGCGGCGAACTTGGCGCCGCGATCGTAGGCGGCGGTGCCCTCGGACAGCACCTCGATGATTACCTGGGGATGATGCATGACCAGCTCCGCCTTCAGGTCATCGGCATGGCAGGTGACCATCACATCCGGGTAGAACACCGCGTCGGCCGCCGCCACCTCCAGCTTCATGTCGGCCATGTAGGCGCGACAGGGAGTGCCGCGCACATGGTTCTTCAGCAATGCAAAACAGTTGCCGCTGACCGTGACGTGCGTCCGCCGCGCCCCGACCATGGCGAACACCTCGCCGGCGACGAATTCATGCTTGTCCGGCTGGCTGTTCTCCCAGGCGATGAACGCCTCCCGGCTGAGGCGGGTGAGCGGTTGTGGCAATCCCATGGCCGGTGCTCCCGGTAACCTGCGATGCGCGGATTGTAGGCCAGCCGCCACCCGCAGGCTCGACGCTTAGACCACGAAGACGTGGGGCGGTGCGACGACGGCGAACCGCCCGGTTTGCAGCCGACGCCGGCGCGACTATCCTTGCCGGTCCGACAACGACATCCGCACCGCTCATGCGCCCCAACGACAGCACTCTGCAACCCATGCGCCGCAGCGCGCCCACCGCCGAGCTGTACGAACTGCCGCCGCTCGGCATGGATGACCACAGTCTGGCGCTGGACATCCGCCGCTATTTCGGCACCCATCTGGGCCGCGACCGGCATTGCCGTTCCACCCACTATCCGTATCAGGCGCTGGCGCTGTCGCTGCGCGACCGTCTGATGGAACGCTGGAAACGCACGCGTTACGCCTACGAGGAGGCCGACGCGCGCCATGCCTACTACCTGTCGCTGGAGTTCCTGATGGGGCGCAGCCTCAACAACGCGCTGCTCAACCTGGGTCTGGGCGATGCCGCGCAGGCGGCGTTGCGGCGCCTGGGCCTCGATCTGGAAGAACTGCTCGACACCGAACACGACGCCGGCCTGGGCAACGGCGGTCTGGGCCGTCTGGCCGCCTGCTTCCTGGACAGTTGCGCGACGCTGAGCCTGCCGGTCATGGGCTACGGCATCCGCTACGAGTACGGCATGTTCCGCCAGCACATCGACAACTGCCGGCAGGTGGAAGGCCCGGACCACTGGCTGCGCGACGGCAACCCGTGGGAACTGGAACGTCCGGAACACACCCGCCGCGTGCGCTTCCGCGGCCACACCGAGCGCTACCGCGACGCCGACGGACGCGAGCACGTGCGCTGGGTGGACACCCACGACGTACTGGCGGTGGCCTACGACACCCCCATCCCCGGCTTCCGCAACGACACCGTCAACGTGCTGCGCCTGTGGCGGGCCGCCGCCACCGACGAGTTCGACCTGGGCGAGTTCAACGCCGGCTCCTATACCGAGTCGGTGGCGGCGAAGAACGCCGCCGAGAACATCACCATGGTGCTGTACCCCAACGACGCCAGCGAGAACGGCAAGGAATTGCGCCTGCGCCAGCAGTACTTCCTTGCCTCCGCCAGCCTGCAGGACGTGCTGGCGCGCTGGGTGCACTACCACGGCCACGACTTCAGCCAGTTCGCCGACAAGAACTGCTTCCAGCTCAACGACACCCACCCGAGCTGCGCGGTGCCGGAACTGATGCGGCTGCTGATGGACGAGCACGGCTTGGAATGGAACGAAGCCTGGGCCATCACCAGCCGCACCATGGCCTATACCAATCACACGCTGCTGCCGGAGGCGCTGGAGAAATGGCCGGTGCGGCTGTTCGCCACGCTGCTGCCGCGTCTGCTGGAAATCATCTACGAGATCAACGCCCGCTTCCTGATGGAAGTGGCGCGGCGCTGGCCGGGCGATGGCGCGCGCATGGCGCGCATGTCGCTGATCGAGGAGGGGCACGAGCCGCAGGTGCGCATGGCTTATCTCGCCATCGTCGGCAGCTTCTCGGTCAACGGTGTCGCCGCGCTGCATTCCGAGCTGCTGCGCCAGGGTCTGTTCCGCGACTTCCACGAACTGTGGCCGGACAAGTTCAACAACAAGACCAACGGCGTCACCCAGCGCCGCTGGCTGGCGGCGGCCAATCCGGCGCTGGCTCGCCTGATCGACGCCACCATCGGCGATGCCTGGGTCACCCGTCTGGACGAACTGCGCCGGCTCGCGCCTCATGCCGAGGACGCCACGTTCCGCGCGCGCTGGCGCGAGGTCAAGCGCGCCAACAAGCAGCGGCTGGCCGAGCTGGTGCGACGCGACTGCGGCGTCGAATTCGACGTGGACGCGCTGTTCGACGTGCAGGTCAAGCGCATCCACGAGTACAAACGACAACTGCTCAACGTGCTGCACGTGGTCCACCTGTACGCGCGCATCAAGCACGGCGACGTCGCCGACTGGACGCCGCGTTGCGTGCTGATCGGCGGCAAGGCGGCGCCCGGCTACTTCATGGCCAAGCGCATCATCACGCTGATCTGCCGCGTCGCCGAGATGATCAACGGCGACGCCGACTGCGCCGGCCGACTGCGCCTCGCCTTCCTGCCCGACTATCGTGTCTCGGCCATGGAAGTGATCGCACCGGGCACCGACCTGTCGGAGCAGATCTCCACCGCCGGCAAGGAAGCCTCCGGCACCGGCAACATGAAGTTCATGATGAACGGCGCGATCACCATCGGCACGCTCGACGGCGCCAACATCGAGATCCGGGAAGAGGTCGGCGACGACAACTTCTTCCTGTTCGGGCTCACCGCTGAGCAAGTCGAGCAGCACCGCGCGCATTACGACCCCAATGCCATCATCGCCGCCGACGCCGATCTGGCGCGCGTCATGGCGCTGCTGGAATCGGGCATGTTCAACGCCTTCGAGCCCGGCCTGTTCGATCCCATCGTGCAGGCCATCCGCAGCCCGCACGATCCCTGGCTGGTGGCCGCCGATTTCCGCGCCTATGTCGACGCGCAACAATGCGCCGCCGCCGCCTACCGCGACGCGGAAGGCTGGGCACGCATGAGCATTCTCAACACCGCCGCCTCCGGCAAGTTTTCCACCGACCGCACCATGCGCGACTACAACGAGGACATCTGGAAGCTCACGCCGGTGCGCGTGGGCAGCTGAACCGGCTGCGCCGCGCGGCGCGGACCAGGACACGACAGGGAGGAACACATGGCCATCACTGACTGGCCCGAGGGCGAACGCCCGCGCGAGAAACTGCTGGCCCGCGGCGCCGGCGCATTGTCCGACGCCGAACTGCTGGCCATCTTCCTGCGCGTCGGCGTCACCGGCAAGAGCGCGGTCGATCTGGCGCGCGAGCTGCTCGCGCATTTCGGCAGCCTCAACCGCCTGTTCGCCGCCGGCCGGGAGACATTCTCCGCCTTTCCCGGCATGGGCCCGGCCAAGTACGCGCAGTTGCAGGCGGTGCTGGAGATGGCGCGGCGCGCGCTTGGCGAGGCCATGCGTGCCGGCGACGCGCTCGATTCCCCCGCCGCGGTACGCGACTGGCTGTGCCTGCGTCTGGGCGGGTTGGGCCACGAGGTATTCATGGCGCTGTTCCTGGACGCGCAGAACCGCGTCATCGAGGCCGAGGAACTGTTCCGCGGCACGCTGACGCAGACCTCGGTGTACCCGCGCGAAGTGGTCAAGCGCGCGCTCGCGCACAACGCCGCCGGCGTCCTGCTGGCCCACAACCATCCCTCCGGCGTGGCCGAGCCCAGCCAGGCCGACCGTTGGCTGACCGAACAGCTCAAGACCGCACTGGCGTTGGTGGACGTGCGCGTACTGGACCATTTCATCGTCGCCGGCAATCACAGCCTGTCGTTCGCCGAACGAGGCCTGCTTTGACCGCGCGCGCGCTTTCCTGTATAAAGGCCGACTTTCCGTTTCAGCATCGTCCAGGGGTGTCCATCATGGCCCGTGTATGTCAGATCACCGGCAAGAAGCCGATGGTGGGGAACAACGTGTCCCACGCCAACAACAAGACCAAGCGCCGTTTCCTGCCCAACCTGCAATATCGCCGCTTCTGGGTGGAGAGCGAGAACCGCTGGGTGCGTCTGCGCGTGTCCAACGCCGCGCTGCGTCTGATCGACAAGAAAGGCATCGACGTCGTGCTGGCCGATCTGCGCGCCAGCGGCGCCGCCTGAGCTAGGAGCGCATCATGGCGAAAGGCGGACGCGAAAAGATCAAGCTGGAGTCCACCGCGGGCACCGGCCACTTCTACACCACCACCAAGAACAAGAAGACCATGCCGGAGAAGATGGAGATCAGCAAGTACGATCCCGTCGCCCGCAAGCATGTGCCATACAAGGAAACCAAGCTGAAGTAAGGCGCACGTTCAGGCAACGAAAAACCCCGCCGAGGCGGGGTTTTTCGTTGCCGGTCCGCGCACCGTTCATGCGTAGCTGCGCAATTGCAGCGAGAACCGTGCCAGCGCCTCGATGCCGCTGGCCTCGGCTTTCTGGCACCACAACTGCATCTGCCGCACCAGTTGCTCGCTGCTGGCGGTGGAACGTGCCCACAGCGCCACCAGTTCCTGGCGCATCTGGTACAGCGTCTTGAGCCGTTCGCTCTGCGCCAGCACCGACAGCAATTCGGCTTTGTCGCGTGGCGGCAGCGCGGCCTGATCCTGATTCAGCCAGGCCCATACCTTGCCGACATCGGGCAGGCTCTGGCGCAGCCGGTCCAGTTCCTGCGCGGAGACGCGCTGCATCACCCGCGAGTAGCGTTTCAGCACGTCGTAACGATGCGTGATCACGGCCTGCAGCAATTCCACGTCGCACAGGTGCTTGTATTCGCCCCAGCGCACGCGCGGTGCGACTTTCTTCACCGTAGCCAGGCCAAGCGCCTCCAACACACGGATGTAGGCCCAGCCGATGTCGAACTCGTACCAGCGGTTGGACAGCTTGGCCGAACTGGGGTAGGCGTGGTGGTTGTTGTGCAGTTCCTCGCCGCCGATGACGATGCCCCAGGGCAGCAGATTGGTGCTGGCGTCCTCGCAGGCGAAGTTGCGGTAGCCGCGGTAGTGGCCCAGACCGTTGATGATGCCGGCGGCGGTGACCGGTATCCACAGCATCTGCACCGCCCACACAGTCAGGCCGACGGCGCCGAACAGCACCAGGTCGATGGCCAGCATGAGCACGATACCGAGCATGTTGTAAGGGGTGTACAGCCGGCGCTCCAGCCAGTCGTCCGGAGTGCCGCGGCCATACTTCTCCAACGTCTCGCCATTCCTGGCCTCGGCGCGGTATAGCTCGGCGCCCTGCAACAGCACCTTGCGGATGCCCAGGATCTGCGGGCTGTGTGGATCCTCGGCGGTCTCGCATTTGGCGTGGTGCTTGCGATGGATGGCGACCCATTCGCGCGTGATCATGCCGGTGGTGAGCCACAGCCAGAAACGGAAGAAATGGCTGGCCACGGGATGCAGGTCGAGCGCGCGGTGCGCCTGCGCGCGGTGCAGGAAGATGGTGACGGCGGCGATGGTGACGTGGGTCAGTGCCAATGTCACCAGCACATAGCCCCACCAGGGCAGATCGATCAGACCTTGGAAGATATCGGTCATCGGACACTCTATGACGTTGCGATGACGTCCATTCTACGCCGGTGCGATGGGATTGCCGCGCTGCCGGCGGTCACGGTGCCGGCCGGTACGGCAGCGCGTGCGCGTGATGGCGGCGCCAGTTGGCGGCATAGGCTTGCGCCAGCGCGTCGTTGCCGCGCAGCACCAGCAGGTTCTCGGCATTGCGGTACTGCGCGGCATGGGTGAAGTTGTACGAGCCGGTGATCACCACCGCCGCCGGACCGCCGGCATCGATCACCATGACCTTGTCATGCGCGGCGGCGTGCTCGCCGTCCAGCCACACCGGCACGCCCTGGCGCGCCAGCCAGTCGACCACGCTGGTCTCCAGCCGTTCGCTTTGCAGACGGTCGGCGATCACGCGCACGTCGACGCCGCGCCGCCGGGCGTCCACCAGCGCCTGGGCGATGTCGCGATGGGTGAAGCCGTAGGCCTGCACCAGCACCTGGCGGCGAGCCGCGCGCAGGCTGGCGATGATCAGCCCGGCGGCGTCGTCGCCGGGCGTGAACGCGACCTGCACCTCACCGCGCGCCTGCAGGCTCAATGCCTCGGCAGCCTCGGCCGGCAGCCCGGCCAGCGCGGCGGCGAACAGCAGGGCGAGACGCAAGGTCAAGCCGCGCGCTCCATGACCGCGGCGAAGAAGCCGTCGGTGCCATGACGCACCGGGTCCAGGCGCAGCCACGGCCCGCCGGCCGCCGGAAGCTCGCGCGTGGCGGGCAGACTGGCGATGTCCAACGCGCGGAAAGCCGGTTCACTGGCCAGGAAGGGTTCGACGATGGCCTCGTTTTCCTCGGGCAGCAGGCTGCACGTGGCATAGACCAGGCGACCGCCGGGTTTGACCAGCGTCGCCGCGGCCGCCAGGATGGCGGCCTGTTTGTGCACCAGTTCGGCCACGGATTGCGGACTCTGGCGCCACTTCAGATCCGGATTGCGTCGCAGCGTGCCCAGACCCGAGCAGGGCGCGTCCACCAGCACCCGGTCGAACTTGCCGGCCAGGCGCTTGACCTTGGTGTCGCGCTCGTGCCCGATCGGCGCGCTCTGCACGTTGGTGAGCCCGGCGCGTGCCAGACGCGGCTTCATCTTCGCCAGACGGCGCGGCGACACGTCGAACGCATAGAGCCGGCCGCTGTTGCGCATCAGCGCGCCAAGCAGCAGGGTCTTGCCGCCGGCGCCGGCACAGAAGTCGCACACCATCTCGCCGCGCTTGGGCGCCAGCAACAGGCCGAGCAACTGGCTGCCCTCGTCCTGCACCTCCAGCGTGCCGTCCAGGAACAGCGGGTGACGCTGCAACGCCGGCCTGCCGCGCACGCGCATGCCCAGCGGCGACCACGGCGTCGGCGTGGCGGTGATACCGCTCGCGGCCAGTCCGGCCAGCGCCTGCTCGCGCGTCGCCTTGAGCGGATTGACGCGCAGGTCGAGCGGCGCCGGCGCGTTGAGCGCCGCCATCAGTGCCGGCAGATCATCGCCATACAGCGCCGATAGGCGCTGGTGCAGCCAGTCGGGCAGATCCAGCGCCACCGCCGCGGGCAGGCCGGCCAGATCCGCAGCCTTGGCATCGCGCAGCCAAGTGAGCAGATCGGCGGGTACGCGCCCCTCGAATTCGCGCAGGTTGTGACCGCCGAAACGCGCCAGCCAGGCCAGCGCCAGCCGGCGCGGCGTGGCTTGCGCGGTGCCGTCCAGCCCGGCCAGATAGTGCAGCGTGCGCAGCCGACGCAGCACGCCGTACACCGTCTCCGCCACCCGCTCGCGCTCGCGCGGACCGAGTCTGCCGTGTTCGCGCAGAAAGGCGGACAAGCGCGCGTCGGCCGGCTGGCCAAAGTCGAGCACCGCCTCCACCGCGTCGTACACGACTTCCAGTGCCGTCACACCCGATGCGCTGTCGCCGTCCGGCGCGGAACGGTCACGAGCGGGCTGGGCACGGCGCGGGGCCGGCCCGCAGGCGCGGCGGGAGGGTGATGGTGCTTTCATGCGGCCGGAATCTCGTCGAGGAAGGGGAAGCGGCACCTCGCCTCGGGCGGCGGGCGCAACGTCGCATGGTAATCTAGCCCGGCCGTCGCCGTCCGCTCCCGCCCGCTGCCATCGTGACCTGCACCGACCCCAAACGCTCCGCCGAAGACCCCGCGCGCGTCGCCGCCGCGGCCGAGATCCTGGCGCGCGGCGGCGTGGTCGCCATCCCCACCGAGACGGTGTACGGTCTGGGCGCGGATGCCGCCAATGCCGACGCGGTGCGGCGCGTGTTCGCGATCAAGGGCCGGCCGGCCGATCATCCGGTGATCGTGCACGTCGCCGGCGCCGAGGACATCGCCCGCTGGGCACGCGACGTTCCGGCACAAGCCGAAATGCTGGCGCGACGCTACTGGCCGGGCCCGCTGACCCTGGTGCTGCCACGCGCGCCGAACGTGGCCGACGCGGTCACCGGCGGCCAGGGCACCGTGGCGCTGCGCGCGCCGGCACACCCGCTCACACA
>CAYTRH010000041.1:0-746 GCA_964440155.1 uncultured Thiobacillus sp.
GCGTGGCGCTGTGCAAGCTGCTGCTGTCCAAGCCCGACATGCTGCTGCTGGACGAACCGACCAACCACCTGGACGCCGAATCGGTGGAATGGCTGGAACAGTTCCTGACCCGCTTTCCCGGCACCGTGGTGGCCGTCACCCATGACCGCTACTTCCTCGATAACGCCGCCGAATGGATCCTGGAACTGGACCGCGGCCACGGCATCCCCTGGAAGGGCAACTATTCATCCTGGCTGGAACAGAAGGAAGCGCGTCTGGAACAGGAACAGAAACAGCTCGACGCGCACATGAAGGCCATGAAGCAGGAACTGGAATGGGTACGCAGCAACCCCAAGGCACGCCAGGCCAAGTCCAAGGCGCGCCTGGCGCGCTTCGAGGAGATGAACAGCTACGAGTACCAGAAGCGCAACGAGACGCAGGAGATCTTCATTCCCCCGGGCGAGCGCCTGGGCGACAAGGTCATCGAGTTCCACGGCGTCACCAAATCCTACGGCGACCGCCTGCTCATCGATGACCTGTCGTTCAGCGTGCCGCCCGGCGCCATCGTCGGCATCATCGGCCCCAACGGCGCCGGCAAATCGACGCTGTTCCGCATGATCCAGGGCCGGGAGCAACCGGATTCTGGCGAGATCGTGATCGGCCCGACGGTGAAGATCTCGTCCGTGGACCAGAGCCGCGAGGGCCTGCCGGACGACAAGACCGTGTTCGACGCCGTCGCCGAGGGCCGCGACATCCTCACCGTCGGC
>CAYTRH010000041.1:816-3119 GCA_964440155.1 uncultured Thiobacillus sp.
CAGGGCAAGATCGTCGGCAACCTGTCGGGCGGCGAGCGCGGCCGGCTGCACCTGGCCAAGACCCTGATCCAGGGCGGCAACGTGCTGCTGCTGGACGAACCCTCCAACGACCTCGACGTGGAGACCCTGCGCGCGCTGGAAGACGCCCTGCTGGAATTCGCCGGCTGCGTGCTGGTGATCAGCCACGACCGCTGGTTCCTCGACCGCATCGCCACTCACATCCTCGCCTGCGAGGGCGACTCGCACTGGGAGTTCTTCGCCGGCAACTACCAGGAATACGAAGCCGACAAAAAGAAACGACTGGGCGAGGAAGGCGCCAAACCCAAGCGTATCCGCTACAAGCCCATCAGCCGGTAAGGTTGAAGCGAGCGCGGACGGAAACGCTTACCCGGTGCGCGAACGGGTGCTGCGGTCGCGCGCGCAAGCGACCGCGACCCCTCGAAACGACTCGGGCCACCGCCGTTCGCCTGACTTTGCGCGCGCACCGTCTGACTAAGCCCAGGACGCCACAGACCAACGGCATGGTGGAACGCTTCAATGGCCGTATCAGCGACATCCTGAAGACCCATCGCTTCCAGTCGGGGGAGGATTTGAGGGCGACCTTGCATCGCTACGTGACTTTGTACAACCATCAACTTCCCCAATCCGCACTGGGCAGCAAAACCCCGCTCCAGGCCATGATGGAATGGTTCAAATCCAACCCCGAACTGTTCCATCGTAGACCTTATGATCGTCCGGGATGTGACACCATAGGCACCAACGACGGGATACAGCTCGGTAAGCCAACAAGAAGCGGCTCTATATGAAATCCAGTGGGTAACCCCGCTCACACCGCCTGCCCGCCGCTTGACTCTTCCGTCAGTGCCGCTTGCGCGGCGGCCAGCCGGGCGATGGGCACGCGCGGCCCTGAGCAGGACACGTAGGATAGACCGATCTGGTGACAGAAGCGGATGGATGCGGGATGGCCGCCGTGTTCGCCGCAGATGCCGACTTTCATGTCCGGGCGGGTGGCGCGGCCCCATTCCACGGCCAGGCGCATGAGCTTGCCGACGCCCTTGACGTCCAGCACCTCGAACGGGTTGTCCTGCAGGATCTTGTTCTGGTTGTACATGGGCAGGAACTTGTTCTCCGCATCCTCGCGCGAGAACGAGAACGTGGCCTGGGTGAGGTCGTTGGTGCCGAACGAGAAGAATTCGGCCTCTTCCGCCAGGTTCTCGGCGCGCATGCAGGCCCGTACCACTTCCAGCATGGAGCCGAACTTGAAGTGCAGCCGGACGCCGTGCTGGGCTTCGACCTCGGCGCGGATGGTCTCCACCCAGTCCTTGACGCGCCGCAGTTCCTGCGCGGTGCACACCTGCGGCACCATGATCTCCGGATGCACCTCGATGCCTGCTGCCTGGCATTCGGCGGCGGCTTCCAGGATGGCGCGAATCTGCATGGAGTAAATCTCCGGGTGGGTCAGGCCCAGGCGCACGCCGCGATGGCCGAGCATGGGGTTGACCTCGAACAGTGCGCGCACCTTGCGCAGCATGGCCTCTTTTTTCTGGATGGCCTCGTCCACCAGCGCCGGATCGGCCGGCAGCACGACGTTGGGATGGGTCCCGCGCGTTCGGTACATGAAGTCCACCGCGTCGTGCAGTACCTGCATGCCGCGCAACGTGTCGCGCAGGTGCTGGAGCTGGTCGAGTTCTTCGACCAGTTGGTTTTCCGCGGGCAGGAATTCGTGGATCGGCGGGTCGAGCAGGCGGATGGTGACCGGGCGCGGCGACATGACCTTGAACAGGCCCTTGAAGTCCTCGCGCTGGATGGGCAACAGCTTGTTCAGCGCGGCCTGGCGGTCGGCCGCAGTCTCGGCGACGATCATCTCCACCACGATGGGTAGGCGTTCGACCGCGTTGAACATGCGTTCGGTGCGGCACAGGCCGATGCCCATGGCGCCGAACCTGAGCGCGCGCTCGGCGTCGTGCGGGGTGTCGGCGTTGGCCATGACCTTGAGCCGCGCGACTTCGTCGGCCCAGGACAGCAGTGTGGCCAGTTCGTCGGAGAATTCCGCCTCGATCATCGCCACCTCGCCCAGGTAGACGTTGCCGCTGGTGCCGTCGATGGTGATCATGGCGCCCTCGCCGAACACCTGGTCGCCGACCACCGCCTGGCGCGTGCGCACGTCGACGTGGATGCCCTCGGCGCCGGCCACGCAGGGCTTGCCCATGCCGCGCGCGACCACGGCGGCGTGGCTGGTCTTGCCGCCGCGGCTGGTGAGGATGCCCTGCGCGGCGAAGAAACCGTGGATGTCTTCCGGCTTG
>CAYTRH010000041.1:3174-18979 GCA_964440155.1 uncultured Thiobacillus sp.
TCGAACACGGCGATGCCACTGGCCGCGCCCGGCGAGGCCGGCAGGCCGCGGGCGATGGCGCGCGCGCCGGCCTTGGGATCCAGGCGGGGGAACAGCAGTTGTTCCAGCATCTCCGGCTGGATGCGCAGCAGCGCCTGGCGCTTGTCGATCAGACCTTCCTGCACCATCTCCACCGAGGTGCGCACCAGCGCCGTGGCGTTCATCTTGCCGTTGCGCGTCTGCAGGCAGTACAGCGTGCCCTTCTCGATGGGGTATTCGTAGTCCTGCACTTCCCTGTAGTGCGCTTCGAGTTGGTCGCGCAGTTGTACGAGCTGGCGGTACAGGTCGGGCATCTCTTTTTCCAGTTCGGCCACCGGCTTGGGCGTGCGGATGCCGGCGACGACGTCCTCGCCCTGCGCGTTGGTGAGGTACTCGCCGAACATGACGTTCTCGCCGGTGCCGGGGTCGCGGGTGAAGCCCACGCCAGTGGCGGAGTCGTCGCCCATGTTGCCGAACACCATGGCGACCACGTTGACCGCGGTGCCGTTGGCCATGAACTCGCGCCGATAGTCCACCGCGCGCTTGCCCACCCAGGAGTTGACCACCGCCTTGATGGCGATCTCCAGTTGCTCATAGGGATCCATGGGGAAAGGCTTGCCGGTGACGCGCTGCACCACGGCGAGGAAACGTTCGGCGATGTCGGCGAGGTGCGCGGCGGACAGGCCCACGTCCTGCTTGACGCCGGCGGCTTGCTTGACTGCGTCGAATTCGGCGTCGAACTCCGCTTCCGGCACGCCCAGCGCCACCTTGCCGAACAACTGGATGAAGCGGCGATAGGCGTCGTAGCCGAAACGTTCGTTGCCGGTCTGGCGGATCAGCCCTTGCAGGGTGTCCGGGTTGAGGCCCAGGTTGAGGATGGTGTCCATCATGCCCGGCATGGACAGCGCGGAACCGGAGCGCACCGACACCAGCAGCGGATTGTCGCGACCACCGAAGGTCTTGCCCGATTGCGCCTCAACCGCCGCCATGGCCAGTCGGGTCTGTTCCATCACGCCGTCGGGCAGGCCGCGCTCCGGCGCCTCCAGATAGGCCAGACAGGCCTCGGTGGAAATCACGAAGCCGGGCGGCACGTTGAGGCCGATCTGCGTCATCTCGCACAGGTTGGCGCCTTTGCCGCCCAGCAGTTTCTTGTTCTTGCCGTCGCCCTCGGTGAAGGCGTAAACGTATTTGCGCATGTCTGGTTTCCTCCGGGTGTCTGCATGAAATTGCGCCGGCCGGCGCGCCCATCGGGGTCATTATGGGCGAATTTCAGGCGGGGCGTGGCCGCCCTCCCCTGCCCCGCTGCACGTGGCTGCTCAGGCCGTCGCCGCCGCCGACAGCCAGATCACGCTGGCCATACGGCCGGTGGTGCCGTCGCGGCGGTAGGAGTAGAAGCGCGCCGCGTCGCTGGCAGTGCAGTGATCGCCGCCATAGACCTGTTCGACGCCGATGGCGGCGAGCCGGATGCGCGCCAGCGCGTACAGGTCCGCCAGCCATTTGCGCGGCGCCTCGTCGAGCGTGCCGGCCAGCGCCGGCCGAAACGCGACGCCGGCCAGCGGGTGCTGGGCGACGAACAGTTCGCGCACCTCCGGGCCGACCTCGAACGCGCGCGGGCCGATGCCCGGTCCCAGCCAGACCAGCAGCCGTTCCGGCGGCACCGCCATGGCTCGTACCGTGGCTTCCAGCACGCCGGCGGCCAGACCGCGCCAGCCGGCATGCGCCGCGGCCACGACACTGGCCTGCCGGTCGCAGAACAGCACCGGCAGGCAGTCGGCGGTGAGTACCGCGCACACCTGGTCGGGCGCGCGCGCCAGGGCCGCGTCGGCCACCGGTGGCGTGGCGGGCATGGTGTCATGATCGGCGAACAGCGCCACCCGGTCGCCATGCACCTGCGTGAGCCAGAGCGGTTCCGCCGGCAGATGGGCGCGTAATGTCCGGCGGTTGGCGGCCACCGCGTGCTCGTCATCGCCGACGTGCGCGGCCAGGTTGAAGCCGTCATACGGCGGCAGGCTGACCCCGCCGAGGCGCGTAGTGGTGAAGGCGCGCACGGCGGCCGGCGCGGGCCAGTCAGGCTTGATCCAGTCAGGCGGCATCGATGGTCTCCAGGTCGTTCAGCAGTTGCTGGAAATCCGCGGGCGGTGCCGATTCCCAGGCCATCGCCAGGCCGCTGCACGGATGATCGAGACCCAGGCGCACCGCGTGCAGCGCCTGACGCCCGAATGCGCAGGGCGCGTGTGCCCGTCCGCGGTACACCGGATCGCCCAGCAGGGGATGGCCCAGGTGAGCGAGGTGCACACGAATCTGGTGCGTGCGGCCGGTGGCCAGACGGCATTCCAGCCAGGCCGCCCGCGCGTACTGGCGCAACACCCGCCAATGGGTCAGCGCCGGCTTGCCCTGCTCCACCACGGCCATCTTCACCCGCTGAGTGGGGTGGCGGCCGATCGGCGCGTCGATCTCGCCTTCGCCACGCTCGAAACGCCCCAGCGCCACCGCCCAGTACACGCGCGTCACCGCCCGTGCCTGAAGGTCGCGCACCAGCCGGGTGTGCGCGCTCAGCGTCTTGGCCACCACCATCAGGCCGGAAGTGTCCTTGTCCAGACGGTGCACGATGCCGGCCCGGGGTAGCGCGGCCGACGCCGGCACGTGATGCAGCAACGCGTTGAGCAGCGTGCCCGCCCAGTTGCCGGCGCCGGGATGCGTGACCAGACCGGCGGGCTTGTCGATCACCAATATGTCGTCGTCCTCGTACACGACGTTCAGGCCTATGGCCTCGGCCTGATGCGCGGTTTCCTCCGGCGACGGCGTGACCACGACCTCGACCCGTTCGCCACCCCACACCTTCTGTTTGCGGCTGGCGGCGGCGACACCGCCCAGGCGCACCTCGCCCTGATCGATCCAGGTTTGCAGGCGCGCTCGCGAGAACTCCGGCAACAGCTCGGCCAGGCTCTGGTCCAGGCGCTTGCCGGCGTGCTCCGGCGGGATGGTGAGCTGGCGCGTCTGCGTCATGCGCTATGCGCGGCCGGGTATAATCCGCCGCTCTTCATGGGGATCGAGATGCGTCGAATTCTAGCTTTCCTGGCCATGCTGGGCCTGCTCGCCGGCTGCGGCCTGCTGCCCGAACAGATCGACGAGACGCGCAACTGGTCGGCACAACGCCTGTACACCACCGCCAAGGATGCGCTCAACGACGGCAATTACGAGCGCGCCATCAAACTGTTCGAGAGCCTGGAGGCGCGTTATCCGTTCGGTCCCTATGCGCAGCAGGCGCAACTGGAAGTGGCCTACGCCTATTACAAGGACAACGAGCCCGCCTCGGCCATCGCCGCCGCCGAACGTTTCATCAAGCTGTATCCCAACCACCCGCACGTCGATTACGCCTATTACCTGCGCGGTCTGGCCAATTTCGTCGAGGATCGCAGCCTGCTCGCCGGCCTGGGTGATCAGGACATGAGCGACCGCGATCCCAAGGCGGCGCGTGAAGCCTTCGATGCCTTCCAGCAACTGGTCAACCGCTTCCCCGACAGCCGTTACACGCCGGACGCCGTGGCGCGCATGCAGTATCTGGTCAACGCCCTCGCCGCGCACGAGGTGCATGTAGCCCGTTACTACTTCAAGCGCGGCGCCTACGTGGCCAGTGCCAACCGTGCCCGCTACGTGCTGGAGCACTACCAGCAGGCGCCGGCGCTGGAGGAGGCGCTGGCGATCATGGCGCGCAGCTATGACCGACTGGGGCTCACCGATCTGCGTGACGACGCGCTGCGCGTGCTGCGTCTCAATTTCCCCGGCAGTCCCTATCTGGAAGGCCGCGAACCGAGGAAAGAAAAGGACTGGTGGAAGTTCTGGTGAACACCGGCAGCGCGCGGGGGTCAGGCAGGAGCACGGTCGACGATTCAGCCAGTCCCGCGTGGGCGGTTCCCGGCGCCGTTACCATCACGCCCCGGCACCTCCCCACCTCACCGCGCTGATGGTCTCGCACGCGCTCACCCTGTGTCCGGATGATGCCGAATCCTGGCTGGAAAGCCTGGAAGGTCAGTACCCGCCGGAACAGCTTGCGCTGCTGCGCAAAGCTGCGGAATGGCTGTCCGACCATGGCCAGGACGCGCTGGCGGATACCGGCGCGCCGCTGCGCGGCCATGCCTTGGGCGCCGCCGCCATCCTCGCCGGCATGCGCTTCGACGCCGAGACCGTGGCCGCCGCGCTGCTGTACGGCCTGCCCGAGGCGGCGCTGGGCCATGACACGCTGGTCAAGCACTTCGGCCCGCATCTGACCCTGTTGGTGGAAGGCGCGGCCAAGCTGGCGCGCATGGATCACCTGCTCGGCGAGATCAATGCCGAGGGCGGCCAGAGCGAGGCGCTGCGGCAGATGCTGCTGGCCATGACCGACGACATCCGTGTGGTGTTCATCAAGCTGGCCGAACGCACCCAGGCGCTGCGCGATCTGGCCGACGACGACCCCGACGATGCCGACCGCGTGGCCACGCTGCGCCACAAGATCGCCGGCGACGTGCGTGAACTGTACGCGCCGCTGGCCAACCGCCTGGGCGCCTGGCAACTCAAGTGGGAACTGGAGGATCTGTCCTGCCGTTACCTGGAGCCGGACACCTACCGCCAGATCGCGCGGCTGCTGGACGAGCGCCGGCTCGACCGCGAGTGGTACATCGAACGGGTCATCGAACAACTCGACGCGGCGCTGCGCGCGGACGGCATCAAGGACATGGCGATCAGCGGCCGGCCCAAGCACATCGCCAGCATCCTGGCCAAGATGCGCAAGAAGAAGCTGTCGTTCGACGAGGTGTACGACGTGCGCGCGCTGCGCGTGCTGGTACGCGACGTCAAGGACTGCTTCCACGTGCTCGGCCTGGTGCACAGTCTGTGGCAACCCATTCCCGGCCAGTTCGACGACTACATCTCCCGGCCCAAGGGCAACGGCTACAAGAGCCTGCACACCGCCGTGGTCGGTCCGGAGAACAAGGCGCTGGAGGTACAGATCCGTACCTTCGACATGCATCAGGAGGCCGAACTGGGTGTGGCCGCGCACTGGCGCTACAAGGAAGGCGGCAAGGACGACGGCGTGCAGGACAAGATCGCCTGGCTGCGCCAATTGCTGGCCTGGAAGCAGGAACTGGCCGACAGCCAGGAGCTGGCGCAGCACTTCCGCAATGAACTGTTCCAGGACGAAGTGTTCGTGCTCACGCCGCAGGGCAAGGTGCTGGCGCTGCCCAACGGCGCCACACCGCTGGACTTCGCCTACGCCGTGCATACCGAACTGGGCCACCGCTGCCGCGGTGCCAAGGTGGACGGCAACCTGGTACCGCTGGACACGGTACTGAAGACCGGCCAGCGCGTGGAGATCCTCACCGTCAAACAGGGCGGACCCAGCCGCGACTGGCTCAACCCCAACCTCGGCGTGCTCAAGACCACGCGCGCGCGCAACAAGGTGCGCGCCTGGTTCCGCCAGCAGGATCACGACAAGAACGTGCAGGAGGGGCGCGACCTGCTGGAGCGCGAACTGCACCGGCTCAACCTGAACAACGTCAATCTGGACAAGCTGGCCGCACGCCTGAAGTTCCCCAGTCTGGACGAACTGTGCGCGGCACTCGGCCGTGGCGACCTCGGCGCCGGCCAGCTCGACCGCGCGTTGCAGGACGAATTCCTGCCGCCGCCGGAGAAGCCCCTGGTGTCGGCGCCGCGGCGCAAGTCGGACGGTGGCGGCGTGCTGGTGGAAGGCCAGGCCGGCCTGATGACGCAGATGGCCGGCTGCTGCAAGCCGGCGCCGCCGGACCGCATCGTCGGCTACACCACCCAGGGGCGCGGCGTCACCATCCATCGCGCCGACTGCCCCATGATCCTGCATCTGCGCGACGACCAGCAGGACCGGCTGCTGCGCGCGGAGTGGGGCGATCAGGCGGCGCAGGTGTTCGCCGTGGATGTGGAACTTGCCGCGCGCGACCGCCCCGGTCTGCTCAAGGACGTCGGCGAACTGCTGGCGCAGGAGAAGATCAACGTGGTGCGCGTGAACACGTTGTCGCAGCACGATGCGGCGCGCATGGAATTCACCCTGGAAGTGCGCGACGTGGCCCAGCTCACCCGCTTTCTGGCGCGTGCCGCGCATGTGCGCGGCGTACATACGGCGCGGCGCAAGTAGCACATCACAGCGGCTGGCGGCGCGCCAGCATGCGCACCACCAGGGCCGCCGCCAGCGCGCCGAACAGGTGCTTCAACGTGTGGCCGCTGACCCACCCGCCCCAGGCATAGATGGTCTTGTCCAGGTGCTCGGCCGCCATGGCCGCCAGATACAGCGCCAGCACCCCCAGCGGTTCACGCCCGCGCGTGTAGCGCGGCGGGTGACGCCAGATCAGCCAGGGCACCAGCAGCATGGGCAGGAAATGGACGATGCCGTAGGCGCGCAGGTCGCCGGCGCCGCGTGCTTCGCTCAGCAGCCAGTAGATCACCGACAGGGCACCCGCCAGCACCAGCCAGGGCAGCAGCGCGACGCCGACGCGCGGGCCGACCCGCTCGGCGATCTGCGTCGCCACCCAGGCCATGAACACCACGGCGATGCCCAAGCGGTCCCAGAACAGCCGACCGTTGTCGGGCGCCAGGTGATACCAGGCCGAGGCCAGCGCGACGAACGCCAGCGCGATGAAAAACGTCACATAGGCACGCCGCTCGCGTGCATCGGTGAACATCGGCGGATGCGGTGCCAGCAGCAGGCGCAGCCCGGCAAGCGCCGCGAGCAGAAAGCCCAGATTGGAGACCACATCGAGGAAGTTGGGCACACCCAGCCAGGCGCGCCGGTCGGCGAAGTCGTGATACGCCGGCCACTGCGCGATGGGCGGCAGCCACAGCGCCACCGCCAGCGCGACCAGCAACGCGAACAGGGCCGGCAGGCGCAGGTCGCGCCACATGGTCGGATCACGCCTTCAACAGGCGCGCGGCGAGTTCCAGATCGCGCGCATAGGTGACCTTCAGATTGGTCAGGTCGCTCGCCACCAGCTTCGGCGCCAGTCCCAGCGCCTCCACCGCTGAGGCTTCGTCGGTCACCGTCGTGCCGGCACGTTCCAGCGCGTCCAGCAACAGCGCGTGGCGGAACATCTGCGGCGTCTGCGCCGCCCACAGGCCGTCGCGCGCCACGGTGGCGGCGATGCGCGCATCGGCGCCGGCACGCTTGAGCGTGTCGGCCACCGGCGCGGCGAGGATGCCACCGACGGCATCGTCGTCCAGTTCGTCCAGCAGACGATCGAGCAGCGCATGGCTCAGACAGGGGCGCGCCGCGTCGTGCACCAGTATCCAGTCGTCCGCCGCCACCTCGCCGGCGATGGCGCGCAGGCCGTTGCGCACGCTTTCCGCCCGGCTGTCACCACCGCACGCCAGGGGCCTCAGCTTGGCGAAATGGGACCAATCACAGGTCTGCCACCAGGCATCGTCCGGCGCACGCACGACGTACACGCAGTCGATGCGCGGATGGGTATCGAACACGCGTATCGTGTGCCACAGCATCGGCCGGCCA
This sequence comes from uncultured Thiobacillus sp., assembly GCA_964440155.1. Classification (GTDB taxonomy): domain Bacteria; phylum Pseudomonadota; class Gammaproteobacteria; order Burkholderiales; family Thiobacillaceae; genus PFJX01. The sequence continues at coordinate 10,703 of CAYTRH010000041.1, forward strand.
TGCAGATCGAGATACTGCTTGGGGTGTTCCACGCCCATGCGCGAACCGACACCGGCGGCGGGCAACAAGGCGAAATGACGGGGCATGTGATCGACGGCCAGGAATGAGGACGAGCAACGAAACGGCGGGCGCGTATGATGCAGTCCAGCCGTCTCGCCGGATGGTTGCACAATCCACGCCACCATAGAAGCACGCCGCCATAGAAGACGGCGATGCGGGCCGTCCGGCGATGACCGGCGTGGGTCCGTTCAGACCGGCGCCGGACCGCCGTGCACGACGAACTCCAATGCATTGCCGTCCGGGTCGCGCGCGAACAGCGCCGGCCGACCCGACTGGCTCACACTGTAGGCGACGCCGGCCGCATCCAGCCTTGCGCGCAGCGCCGTGAGGTCGGACACCGCCAGCGCCACATGGCGGTCACGGCCGCCATGCGCGGGCCGGCCGGTCACCGGATCGGGATTGGGCAGGCACAGCAGGTGGATCTGGGCCGCGCCGATGTCGTACCACACGCCGTCGAAGCCCATGGCCGGACGCGCCGGATTGGCGCGCAGACCCAGCACGCCCTCGTAAAACGCGCGCGACCGCGCCACGTCGGCGATCAGCAGCGACACGTGCAGCAGCGCATGCACCCCGCTCATGTCTTCTCCTCCGCCTGCAACAGTCCGGAAAACAGCGTCGCCGCGACGATCATCGCTCCGCCCAGCCACTCCTCCATGCTCATGCGCTCACCAGCCAGCAGGCGCGCCGCCACGGCCGCCACCACCAGTTCGCTGAGCAGGATGACCACGGCCTGGTTGGCCGGCGTGTGAGCCAGGCCGTACTGCACGGTGAAGGTCGCCAACAGCAGCAGCGCGCCGGTGAACACCACCAGGCTCCAGCCCCAGCCATCGAGCACGCCAGCCACGTGTGGCGTATGCCCCTCGGCGGTGGCATAGACGGTGGACACCACGGCGACGCCGGCGAACACCCACAGCGACCGCAACGCGATAGGGGCCGAGCGCACCCGGCGGGTCACCACGTTGGCCAGCGCGAAACCCATGCCGGCGGACAGCGCCAGCCACTCCGCGCCTGAACGCGGTAGCGGCAGACCACCGCCGGCGGCCAGCATGACCCAGGCGCCCAGCAGCGACAGCAGGATCACCGGCGCGCCGCGCCAGCCGACCCGTTCTCCGAGTAGCACGCGCGCGAACACCACGGTCCACAGTGGCGCCAGGTAGAACAACAGCATCACACGCATGACCTCGCCATGGATCACCGCCAGCACGTAGGCCAGATTGGTCCAGCCGGCGGACAGGGCGAGCGCCAGCAACCAGCGCCGCTCGGACGGGTCGGCGATGCGCGTGCGCATGGCCAGCACCAGCAGCACCGGCAGCCCGGCGCAATAGGTCAGCAGCGAAGCGACGCTGCCGGCGATACCGGCCTCCTGCAACAGCCGATAGGGATACCAGATCAGGCCCCAGGTGGTGGCCGCGATCACCAGGCCGAGCGGAGCCAGCCAGCGGGTGTGAGGCATGACGTCGTGGGATCCGTGTTGGGTTGGCAGGAAACGATCGGGCGGGGCGTACTAGTCCAAGCGGCTCTGTGCATGCAGCCGGCGGATCAAGGATAATCGGCCACCTTCGGGCCGGCCATCCCCGCAGCCGCGAGCGGTGCCGGCGGCTTCTCGTGCAAGCGTCAACTGGCTCCATGAATCCGCGCCTCAAACTGCTGCAGCCCTATCCGTTCCAGAAGCTGCGCGACCTGTTCGCCGGCATCGATCCGCGCGCGGATGTCGGCGCCATCAATCTGTCCATCGGCGAGCCCCGGCATCCCACACCGGCATTCATCCGCCAGGCGCTGACCGACCATCTCTCCGGTCTGGCGCATTATCCAGCGACCCAGGGCGGCGAGGAACTGCGCCGCGCGATCGCCGACTGGTGTCGCAAGCGCCATGGCGTCGAGCTCGATCCGGCGACCCAGGTGCTGCCGGTGAATGGCAGCCGCGAGGCGCTGTTCGCGTTCGCACAGGCCGTGGTCGACCAGAGCAGGCATGTCAAGCGCGTGCTGATGCCCAACCCGTTCTACCAGATCTACGAAGGCGCCGCGCTGCTGGCCGGTGCCAAGCCCTATCTGCTCAACACGCTGCCGGAGAACGGTTACCGCATGGACTTCGGTAGTGTGCCGGAAGACCTGTGGGATACGGTGCATCTGCTGTACGTCTGCTCGCCCGGCAACCCCACCGGCAAGGTCATGGATCTCGACGCCTGGCGGGAAGTGTTCGAACTGGCCGAACGCCATGGCTTCATCATCGCCTCGGACGAGTGCTATTCCGAGATTTATCCGGATGAAGCCGCGCCGCCTCTGGGCGCGCTGGGCGCGGCGCGGGCGCTGGGCCGCGACCTCGACCGCCTGGTGGTGTTCAACAGCCTGTCCAAGCGCTCCAACGTGCCGGGTCTGCGTTCCGGCTTCGTCGCCGGCGACGCGGCGTTGATCCGCGACTTTCTGCTCTACCGCACCTACCACGGCAGCGCCATGAATCCGGCGGTGCAGGCCGCTTCCGCGGCCGCGTGGCGCGACGAGGCGCACGTGGCCGACAATCGCCGGCTGTACCGCGACAAGTTCGCTGCCGTCGTGCCCATGCTGCGTGACGCGCTGACGTTTGACCTGCCCGATGCCGCGTTCTACCTGTGGGCGCGGGTGCCGGGCGGCGACGATGCCGCGTTCGCGCGGGAGCTTTATCGTCGCCACCATGTCACTGTGCTGCCGGGTTCGTTCCTGGCGCGCGATGCCAAAGGCCTGAACCCCGGCCAGGGTTACGTGCGCATCGCCCTGGTCGAAAGTCTCGATGCCTGCATCGAGGCCGCGCGTCGCATCGTCGATTTCGTAGGAGAACGCTGATGAAAACCCCGATCCTGTCCGCCGCACTGTTGCTGTTCGGCATGAGCGTCCATGCCAATTCGCCCACGCCGGCCGCGCTGGCATTGGAAGCGCTGTTGCAGCAGGAAGGTGTCGAAGTGGTACATGCCCAGGGTTATCCGGATGGGCTGGTGGAGATCATGTTCGGCAGTTCGGTCGACGATGCCGAACACCTGCGCATCGTCGAAAAGCTGCGCGCGCATCCCGACATCCACACGGTCAAGGCTTACGCTTCGCCAAGAACATTCTGTAGAATCGACTAGTTAGATAGTTTTTTTAAAGGAAAATCTCATGCAGGAACTGCAAGCCATCATCGAGGAAGCCTTCGAGCGCCGTGCCGAGATCACGCCGCGTAACGTCGAGCCCAAGGTCAAGGACGCGGTCATGGCGGTGATCGACCTGCTCGACATGGGTCAGTTGCGCGTCGCCGAGCGGGTGGAAGGCCAGACCTGGGTGACGCACCAGTGGATCAAGAAAGCGGTGCTGCTGTCGTTCCGCCTGGAGGACAACGCCTTCATCAAGGGCGGCTTCACCAATTATTACGACAAGGTGCCGTCCAAATTCGCCGACTTCAACAGCCGGGACTTCCGCGAGGGCGGTTTCCGCGTGGTGCCGCCGGCAGCGGCGCGCAAAGGTGCATACATCGCCCGCAACGTGGTGCTGATGCCGTCCTACGTCAACATCGGCGCCTACGTCGACGAGGGCACCATGGTCGACACCTGGGCGACCGTGGGTTCCTGCGCGCAGATCGGCAAGAACGTGCACCTGTCCGGTGGTGTCGGTATCGGCGGCGTACTGGAACCGGTGCAGGCCGGCCCCACCATCATCGGCGACAACTGTTTCATCGGCGCGCGTTCGGAAGTGGTCGAAGGCGTCGTGGTCGAGGACAACTGTGTGATCTCCATGGGTGTCTACATCGGCCAGTCGACGCGCATCTACGACCGTGAGTCCGGCGAAATCCACTACGGTCGGGTGCCGGCGGGGTCGGTCGTGGTATCCGGTAACCTGCCGTCCAAGGATGGCAAGTACAGCCTGTACTGCGCGGTCATCGTCAAGAAAGTGGACGAGAAGACCCTGAGCAAGGTGGGCATCAACGAGTTGCTGCGCGGCATTTGATGCGCCCTGGTCTCGGCTAAGGCGCCCGGAACGCGCCGCGTGCGTCCGGACTTACTGCAAGGAAACGGGACATGACCGACCTGAGCGCCGAAGATGCCCGCAAACTGCTCGCGGGGGTGGTGATCCCACCGCGTCCGACCGTGGTGACGGCAGTGCTGGAAGAGCGCAGCCGGTCCGAGCCGGATCTCAAACGCGTCGCCGGCCTGATCGCCGGCGACGTGGCGCTCGCCGCGGCGGTACTGAAGACCATCAATTCGCCGCTGTACGGTCTGCGCCGCCAGGTGAGCGCGATCGACCAGGCGGTGAACATGCTGGGCATGACCAATGTCGCCGCGCTGGTCACCGGCCTGGCGCTGCGCAATGCCGTGCCGGCGCAGGGCCTGGACCGTTTCTGGGACGGTGCCGCGCGCTCGGCGCTGGTGGCCTCGTACCTGGCCAAGCAACTGGGTTGTGCCAGCCGCGAGGACGCGCATCTGTTCGGCCTGTTCCAGAACTGTGGCATCCCGTTGTTGATGCAGCGCTTTGCCGACTACCGCGAGACGCTGCGGCTGGCCAACGCGGAGGCGGTGCGCGCCTTCACCGCCGTGGAGGATGCGCGCCACGCCACCAATCATGCCGTGGTTGGCGCCCTGCTGGCCGGCAACTGGCACCTGCCGGAGCATTTGCGCGCAGCCATCCGCGCGCACCACGACTTGGACGTGTTCAGCTCGACGCTGTCCACCCAGGCCATGAATCTGGTCGCGGTGGGCCTGCTCGCCGGCTACATCGAGAACAGTCATGCGCGTCTGGCCGGCGATGCCGAATGGGACAAGCTCGGTGCCGCCACCATGGCCCATCTGATGCTCGATGCCGAGGCGGTCGAGGAACTGGCGCGCGACGCGCGCGAGATGCTGGACGATTCCGGCCTGTGAACGCTGTGTTGCATGCCACCTGAGTCGGGCTGGCAGTTCTGGATCGACCGGGGCGGCACGTTCACCGACATCGTCGCGCGCGCGCCGGACGGGCATCTGATCCAGCGCAAACTGTTGTCCGAACATCCCGGCCAGTACCGGGATGCCGCCATCGCCGGCATACGTGCGCTGCTCGGACTGGACGGCGCCGCACCGCTGCCGGCCGAGGCCATCGCCGCGGTGAAGATGGGCACCACGGTCGGCACCAACGCGCTGCTGACCCACAGCGGTGCGCCGACCGTGCTGGTGGTCACCGCCGGTTTCGCCGATGCGCTGGAGATCGGCGACCAGGCGCGCCCGGACATTTTCGCGCTGGATATCCGTAAGCCCGCGCCGCTGCATGCGTGCGTGCTGGAGGCGACGGAACGGATCACCGCCGAGGGCGCCGTCCTGGTTCCGCTCGATGAGGTCGCCCTGGCACGGGCGCTGGCCGCTGCCCGGCGGGACGGCTACGACGCCTGTGCCATCGCCTTCCTGCACGCCTGGAACAATCCGGCGCACGAACTGCGCGCCGGCGCGATCGCGCGTGCCGCCGGCTTCGCCCAGGTCAGTCTGTCGCATCAGGTCAGTCCGTTGATCCGCTTCGTGCCGCGCGCCGAGACGGCGGTGCTCGACGCCACGCTGTCACCGCCGTTGCGCCGCTATGTCGATCAGGTGGCCGACGCGCTGCCGGCGGGCACCGCGCTGGAGTTCATGCAGTCCAACGGCGGTCTGGTGGCGGCGGCGGCGTTTCAGGGCAAGGACAGCGTGCTGTCCGGCCCTGCCGGCGGCCTGATCGGCATGGTCAAGGTCGGGCGCGCGGCCGGGCGTACCCATCTGATCGGCTTCGACATGGGTGGTACGTCCACCGACGTGTCGCTGTATGCCGGTGAGTTCGAGCGCACTTTGGACACCCGCATCGCCGGGCATCGAGTGCGCGTACCCATGCTGGGCGTGCACACGGTGGCGGCCGGCGGCGGCTCCATCCTGCGCTTCGACGGCGAACGCCTGCTGGCCGGACCGCAATCCGCCGGCGCCTTGCCCGGCCCCGCCTGCTACCGGCGCGGCGGTCCGCTCACCGTCACCGACGCCAACGTCGTGCTCGGTCGTCTGCGCGCCGAGTGGTTCCCGCAGGTATTCGGTGCCACCGGGGACCAACCGCTCGACATCGACGCGGCACGCGCCGCCTTCGCCGCGCTCGCCACCGAGGTCAATGCCCGCCTGGGTCTGGCTTACACGCCGGAGCGGCTGGCCGAGGGCTTTCTCGACATCGCGGTCGAACACATGGCCGATGCCATCCGCCACATCACGTTGGCGCGCGGCGTCGATCCGGCACGTTTCACGCTGGTGGGCTTCGGCGGTGCCGCTGGCCAGCATGTCTGCGCGGTGGCCGGGCGGCTGGGCATCGGCGAAGTGCTGATATCGCCGTACGCCGCGGTGCTGTCGGCGTTCGGCATCGGCCTGGCCGAGCGGCGCGAGCTGGCGCAGATCGCCATCGAACAGCCGCTGGCCGACTGCCAGCCACGTCTAAGTGCGCTCGCCGACCTGCACCGCGGCGCCGAACTACGTCTGCTGCTGCGTTACGCCGGCGCAGACAGCGTACTGAGCGTGGCTTGGCGACCGGGCATCGATCCGGCCACCGAATTCCACGCGCAACACCGCGCCCGCTTCGGCTTCGCCGATCCCCAAGCGACGCTGGTCTGCGTGGCGCTGGAGTGCGAGCGAGTCAGTGGCGGCGGCGAAGCCACGGGAGAAGACGATGCCCCGCCCCACCCTGCCCAGCCGGTTGCCCGCCACGCGGTGCATTTCCTGGACTGCTGGCACGACACCCCGGTCTATCGGCGCGAACATCTGGCCGGCGGTCAGACCCTGCATGGGCCGGCGCTGATCGTCGAGGCGGGGTCCACCGTGGTGCTGGAGCCCGGCTGGACACTGCAACGCACGGCGGGCGGCGACCTGCTGTTGCGTCCGCGCGCCATCGTCGCGCGCCGGCCGGATCCGGCGCGCATGGACCCGGCCTGGCTGACGCTGTTCAACCGCCGCTTCATGAGCATCGCCGAGGACATGGGACGCGCGCTGCAGAACGGCGCGCGCTCGGTGAACATCCGCGAGCGTCTGGATTTCTCCTGCGCGCTGTTCGACGCCGCCGGCAACCTGGTCGCCAACGCACCGCACATTCCGGTGCATCTGGGCAGCATGGGCGATGCCGTGCGCGCGCTGCTGCGCCGGGTCGGCGATCGCCTGCAACCGGGCGATAGCTGGCTGACCAACTCGCCCTATGCCGGTGGTACGCATCTGCCCGACATCACCGTGGTCACCCCGGTGTTCGACGCAGCCGGCACGACCCTGCGCTATTGCATCGCCAGCCGCGCGCACCATGCCGATGTCGGCGGCATCAGCCCCGGTTCCATGCCGGCGCGCAGCCGGCACATCGACGAGGAGGGCTGCCTCAGCGACGGCCTGCTGCTGGTGCGTGATGGCCGCCTTCTGGATGCCGAAGTGCTGCGCTGGCTGGCCGGCGGTGCGCATGGCACCGGCGCGCGCAATCCGCAGCAGAACCTCGCCGACCTGCGCGCACAGGTCGCCGCCAACACCCTGGGCATCGCGGCGTTACGTGCGCTGGAAGCGGAGGTCGGCACCGATGCGGTGCTGGCCTACATGGGCTACGTGCAGGACAACGCCGAAGCCGCGGTCAGACGCCTGCTGCCCCGCCTGCGCGACGGCGAGTTCATGCTGCCGCTGGATGCCCTGCCCGATCAGGCGGCGGGCGACGCCGCGGTGATCCGGGTGCGCGTGCGCATCGATGTCGCCGCGGGACGCGCGGTGATCGACTTTGCCGGCACCTCGCCGCGCCTGCCCGGCAACCTGAACGCGCCGGCCGCCATCACGCATTCGGCCGTGCTGTACGTGTTCCGCACCCTGATCGATGCCGACATCCCGCTCAACGCCGGCGTACTGAGGCCGCTGGACATCCGCATGCCCGCCGACAGTCTGCTCGATCCGGCGCCGCCCGCGGCGGTCGTCGCCGGCAACGTCGAGACCTCGCAGAACGTGGTGGATGCCCTGTACGGCGCGTTGGGCGCGCTCGCCGCCAGCCAGGGTAGCATGAACAACTTCAGTTTCGGCGACGGCCAGCGCCAGTACTACGAGACCGTATGCGGCGGCGCCGGCGCCGGACCGGACTTCGATGGCGCCGACGCGGTGCATACGCATATGACCAATTCGCGCCTGACCGACGTCGAAGTGCTGGAAAGACGCTATCCGGTGCGGGTCGAGCGCTTCGCCGTGCGGCGCGGCTCGGGCGGCCGCGGCCGCCATCGCGGCGGCGACGGCATCG
>CAYTRH010000042.1:0-18709 GCA_964440155.1 uncultured Thiobacillus sp.
AATCCAACCCCGAACTGTTTCATCGTAGACCTTATGATCGTCCGGGATGTGACAGATAGGCTTTGGGCCGCAATCAAGACGAGGTAATAGATGGGCTTACCCGCCCGTCCGGATGCCCACTCATAAAGGAAGGAATCGCGGTATTTCGTCTTCAAGTCCGTATCCAGATTGCCGCTCCGCAGCTTTTCCAGAAACTTCTTCTGGTCTTTGGGCTGTGCCCTTGGGCATTCCGGATCCTTGAACTCGATAAACAGAACCCGGTCATTCAGCTCCACGATGAAATCCACCGCCTTCATGCAATGCGAAAGCTGATGCGTTGTCTCATCGTCGAATCTTCGCCCCTTGGCATGAGCGGGCAACGCGATCTGCAAGTCCCCCTCGGCCAATGCCGTCATGCGCCCAACCCTCCCAGGCTGCGCGCTAGTTCGCGGTCGTACAGATCGCTGAAGGTGGCGGCAATCACGTTGGGATCGATCCCGGTGTAGCTGTCACTGGCGTTGGCCACGACCGCCTTTTGCTCGTTGCGGTACAGCGAGACGTAGCGGATGGCGTCGCCCTCCTTCTGGCGCAGATCGAACTCCTTGAGCAGCACATAGTTGTGCGTGGTCAGAAAGATTTGCACCCCCAGCCGCTGCAATTCCAGGATGATCTCCACCACCTGGCCCATCAGCGCCGGGTTCAGATTGGCCTCGGGCTCGTCCCAAAACAGCACAGAGCCGGAAAGCAAGGTGCCGTTTTGGATGAGCAGCCATATCAAGGCCAGCTTGCGCATCCCCTCGGCCAGCAGGGTGAACTCCAGTTCACCCTGGCTGTTCTTCAGGAAGAAATGCTCACCTTTAGCGACGACCTTGCCCTCGATGGCCTTTTGCAAGGTGTCCAGCAAGCGCCGACGTTTGGCATCGGGCGGCCCCTTGAGGGTGGGCAGAAAAGCCTTCTTGATGATGTCCACATAGACTTCCTCGAAGGCGATTTCGCGCTTGGCGGCGGTGGCCAGGAAGCCGGGCGCGTGGGCCAACATCTCCTTGACCGGGATGTAGGCGGACTCCAGACTGATCTCCTGCCATTTCTTTTCGCCCGTGACGCGCACATCGTTGACGTCCGCCTTCTGGTTATCGATGACGGCCTTGAGCTTGGCGCCATCCTCACGCATCACCGCTATCTCGGCAGCGGGCAGCCCCTGCTGTCGGCGGATCAGCCGTGTCATGCGCGCCTGATACGGATTGAACACCCCCAGCAGCTTGCGAGCGAACCCTTTCTCCCGATCCTCGCCCGTGGTGATGGCCGCTGCGGCATAAAGAATCTTGAGCAGGTGGGTCTTGCCTGTCCCATTGGCGCCGATGATCACGTTGACACCCGGCGAGAGCGCCTGGTCGAGCTGGGCGAAGGCCGTGAAGTTGTCCAGCTTGATGTGATTGAGCTTGCTCATCGTCCATCCTCCATTCGCGTCAGCGCCTGGTCATACCAGAGCAAGAGCTTCTCGTCCTCCTGCAGCGCCTCGTCCGGGATTTTCTGGGCCACCTGGATGATGGTCTGGTAATCCTTCTTGCCCCAGGCGGCCTTGAAGCCGGCACGCAGCACTTCCAGCCGGAACTCCTTGAGCCGGCGACCGGTAAAGCCGAGATAGGTCTCGAACTCCTTGAGCAGCGCCTTCTCGCGCTTCTTCTCCAGGTCCTGCGCCTTGTTCGGGTCGGGCACGTACCAGCGGTCGCGGGCCTTGGCGACGAGGCGCGGGTCGGTCTTCGCAAGTCCGCGCAGCTCCTTGAAATTCGAGGAGAGATAGGCGTGGATCTGGCTGGGCACCTCGCCTGTGCCGTCGTACTTCAGGAAGTTGTCTTCGAGCAGCGCGGAGAGCTCCGGCTTGGCCTCATGCTTCTTCCAGCCGGCGCCCAGTTGCACGGTGAACTCGGGATGGATCTCCTGATAGGTGGCGGGGCGCTTTTTGAGGAAGTCGGCAAGCCAGTCGATGGCGCTTTTCTCATCCGAGACGAACAGTTCCATCTGCGGCGCCTGGGCGACCTGCGCGCGCTTCTTGTCGTACTCCGCCGCCAGCTCGGAGGTGAAGATCATGCCGTCGCGTTCGACGAAGCGCTGGCGCAAACCCTCCTGGAAGTCCTGGCTGTCGAGCGGCACCGGCGCGTCATGGCGCACGAACCAGGCCACCATCCGGTCGTAGATGCGGCGCGGATCGCGTTCGACGATGAACTCCATCGCGCCGCCCTTGAGCTTGGCGACCGGCAAATACTTGAGATGCGTCTCGACGAAATCCCAGGCCGAGGCTTCCGAGGCGCCGCGCTCACGGAAACGCTGCTCCAGACCGCCATTGGGCTTGTAGGCGGAGATCACCAGGTCTTGCTTGACGGCGGTGGTAGAGGTGACCTGCCGGTAGCTGCCCTGCTGCTTGTCCAGCGCCGTGACCTCGGCCACCACGAAGCCCGCCTGCTGCAGCGCCACCTGAATCGCGTTCCAGACCGAGGCCTTGCTGTTGGAAAACACCACCGTCATCCAGCGCCCAGGCTTGAGCACCCGGTGGTATTCGGCGAAGCAGCGCTGCATCAGGTGCTGGTACTCGGGCAGCGCCTTGTGCTTGAAGCGGTCGATGATGGCCTCGGGCTTTGCGTCGGTGGTCACCCCGTGCCAGGACTCGACGAGGAAATTCAGATCGGCGTAATAGATGTTCTCGCCAAAGGGCGGGTCGGTGAAGATGTAATCCACCGAATCGTCCGGCAGCGGCAGCCGGGCGGCGGTGCCGGTCGAGATAGCCGTCTCGCCAGCGCCGACTTTCAGAGTGCGAAAGGCCTTGGCCAGCCGATCCAGCTTGCCACTCAGGTTGTACCAGGGGCTGCATTCCGCATGCTGCGAGGCGACGTAATAGACGCCCGTCAGCATGCGATTGACTTGCGAGAAATGTGTCGGACCATAACGGTTCAGCACCGACAACCCCCAAATCGCCTGCTCCACCATGAACAGCAAGAACGCCCGGAGGCGGGCGTCGGGATGGGCGCGGGCCTTGGCCCACAGCCGGCCCATCGCCTGCGCGGCCCGGGGGAGGAAGAAGTGGTGGATGTGGGTGAATCCCTTGGGCGCGATCCGTGAGCCGTGGTACATCGCCTCGATCGGGAACCGGCTGGTCGGCACGGCGGCGGGTAGCGGCAGGGCTTCGATCTCGTTGAGCCGCGCCAGGTCGTCGGCATCCGGCGCTTTTTCGTACCGCGTCTTGCCGATGGTGTAGGAAATCAGCACTGGCTTGAACTTCACCCGCTGCCACGGCTGGCCAGTGGCGGGGTCGATGCGGTTTTCCAGCACCCGCTCCAGCCGGTCTTTGTTAAGCTCCGCCCCGCAATGCGGGCAGGGAAAGGTCTCGCGCACGCGCTTGCTGCCGTCGTCCAGCGCCTCGTCGAGGAAATTCACTTCTCCCGCGCATTCCGGGCAGGTGAAGACTTCGCTCCACACCGTGTACTCGATCCGCCCCTTCGTCTTGCCGTCTGTGTGCAGGGTCTCGTACATCCAGCCGATCTCGGCTTCGAGCTCGTCGAGCAGTTGCTTTCCGGCGCGGGCAAAGGCCTCGACGTCGAAGGGGATGGTGTAGTTGGCGGCGATGAAGGTGGCCGCCGGCGACAGGTCATTCAGGATCGCCCGCCGCGCGCCCCACTTGGGCGCCGCGCGGCCTTGCTTTTTCCACTCGAGCTCCAGCTCGCGCCGGTAGGCATCGGGCGCCGAGCCGCACCAGGCCGCCGCCACCCCGGTCATGCCAGAGCCGGCAAAGCCGTCGAGCACGAGGTCGCCCGGCTCGGTGTAGTGCAGGATCGAGGGCACGATGGCCAGATGCGGCACCTTGGTGTGGTAGGAATGCGCCTTGTAGATCGGGTCGGTCTTGCCCACCGAGACGTCAATGGCCAGCGGCTCTCGGCGGTAGGGCACACTCGGGTCATACGGCTTGCCGTAGTTCTTGACGAAGTCGGCGAGCCACGGGTTCGGGCAGGCGGTGTAGTACGGCGGGTCGGACATCGCCAGGATCGCCTCGTCCGTGCCCTGCGGGAAGCCTTCCTGCTGGCGGAATGCCGGGTCTTTGAGCTTTTCTGCCAGCAGCTTGAGGAAGTGCTCGCGGCGGGCCTGGTCATTGGGGAAAGTCTGGCCGAGGCATTCGACGGGGCCGGCGTCTTGCGTTGGGTGTTTGAGTAAATCGTTCATGCGCCCATGTTCCGTTTGAGGATGTCGATGAAGCGCTTCGCCCAGGGCGAGGCGGCGATGACCTTGGCCGGGTCGAGTTGCGCCAGCAGTTTGAAGGAATGGTCGCCTTTACCGTAGGAGCCTTTGGGCTGGCAGTGGCGCGTGGCCTTCTTCAGGCTGTCGAGCACCGCCGTTTTGGCGATCGTCTCGACCGGGTTTGCGGCGGGCGGCAGCGCATTTTCGTTGAAGTGCTGGCCGAAGAAGGCCTTGAGCGTTGCGCGATCGGCCAGGAACCAGGATTCCATGCATTGCACCATCAGGTGGCAGTTGGCATCCGAACCATCTCGCGGTTTGTCCCAACCATCGCCTTGTCGGGTTTTCAGGTGCTGCCAGGGACGCCACTCGTCTGGCTTTCCCGTCTGGTGGACGGCGGCGATGGGCGCCTCGCTATCGACCAGCAGCATCGCCGCTTCGCCGTTGGCGATTGCCGTGCAGTAATCCTCATAAGCGAAGCGCCGGCCGCCACAGGCGGTAATGGCGGGCATCTTGCCCTTCAAGCCGGCTTTTTCGAGAAACTCCCGGAATCCGCGGCGGCACTCGATTTGCAAGTCTTTGCCGTCGCCGCCCCCCTCGACGTAGAGTTTCACCACCGTGTCCCCCCGATCTCGCCGCGGGTCCACAGCTGACCCAAGCGATATTTCTCCAGCCAGGGCTTGAGCTTCTCGGCATCGAGTCGTTTTAGGTGCGTGCCTTCCTCATCTCGGCTGGCCACGAGCAGCGCTTCGGGTCGATCGGTGAGCGCATCGACCAGCACGTCGGAATGGGTGGTGACGACGAGCTGCGTGCGCGCGGAGGCGTCCTTGAGCAGCTCCGCCAGGGTGGGCAGCACGTCCGGATGCAGGCCCAGCTCCGGCTCTTCGATGGCGACGAGCGGCCCAGGGTTGGGATGGCATAGGATGGCGAGCAGGCACAGATAACGCAGCGTGCCGTCGGACAGGCGGGTGGCTGGCACGGTGTAGCGCCCTTCGTGGAAGAAGACCTGCACCGTGCCACCTTCGATCTGTACATCAAAGTCGTCGATGCCGTCGTAGAGCGCGCGCAAGGCATCCAGCAGCCGCTTCTTGACGACCGGCTCCCGGCGCAGGCGGTTGAGCACCAGGCCCAGGTTGCTCCCGTCGGGCTCCAAGTGTTCATTGGGCAGGTCGGCCTTCTGCGGCAGGCGCGGAATGGTGTAGCGGCCGAAGCTCCATTCACGATACAGCCGAATCTTCGAGAAAACGTTGCCGAGGTAGGTCAGCTCTGGGTATTGGTCGGGATCCTTGCGCTGGGCCAGGATCGATGCCGTGGGGTCGATGTCTTCGTGCTGCAAGCGACGCTGTTTGCCCTTGACGTTGAGCACGCCATGGCCGTTTTCGAACCTGTAATACAGATAAGGCCTGTTATGTCCCACGTCGGGCGCTTCGTTTTCCACCCGTTCATCCACGATCTCAAAGCGCTGGCCCACTTCGGTGAAGCTCAGCACATAGCGTAGCGGCACAGGGCCTTTGGGATTGTCGATGACAGCGTCGATCATGGCGATTGGCGGCTTGGCAGCGCCTTTCCACAGCCAATCGCGCACGCCGCCGCCGTCGCGGATCGGGGTCAGCAGGTCTTTCGGCGCAGCTCGCAGCAGTTCCAGCGCCTCGATGAGGTTGGACTTTCCAGAGCCGTTCGGGCCGATGATCACATTGAGCGTGCCAAGCTCGATCGGCTCGGGCGCGGGTCCGTAACTCAGGAAATGGGTGAGGGTGAGGGTTTTGATCATGTCGGGCTCCTTCACTCCACCACAAACCGCAGCTTGGTCGCGTCCTTGCCCTTGCAATGCTCGTTCAGGAACGACTCAAAACGCTTGCGCAGGTCGTCGGGCGTGGCGGGGGAGCCGCCAGCGAGCAGCGCCTGCTTGATGTCGTCCCCTGTGATTACGATCTTCTCGAGGCCGGACAACGCTTCCTGCACGGCCGCGACGAACTCGGGCGTGATCGGATCCGGCAAGGTCTTCGACGCGAGGAAACCCTTGATCAGGTCACGCTGCGAAGATTTCAGCAGTTCGAAGTTCGCTTGAATAATTGGGTCGTCCAGGTTGTCGAGCAGCGTCTGCTGCCAACCTTGGACCAAGCGGTCGAGCTCGTCGTCCAGTGTTTTCAGGACGTTGGCCGCCGGCAGAAGGTCACCCTGCTCATTGGCGGGTCGAAAACTACAGTGCGGGCAGACCGGGCTGGCTTCCAACTCCCTTTCCACCAAGGACGCGCAGCTCTTGAGCTTGTCCAGCTTGTCTTCGAACGCGGTGAGCTGGCCGGTGGGCATGAGAGAGATGCCAGCGAGTGCCCGCAGGGTCGTGACGCGCGGGTCGCGGCGCAAGGCTGACTTGGTCTTGTCTTCCGCCACGCCGAGCCGGGCCTTGCTGTGTTGCGCGACATAGGCGGTGATGTAGTCCTTCTTCAGCGTGGCCAGCTGCTTCCGGTATTCAGCAGCGTGCTGCGCGCTGCGATCCTCGGCAAGTTTGCCGAGGATGTCTTTGCGGGCAGCCTGTGCCTGCTGGACCCAGGCATGGCCGGGGGCGAGCACCATCTCGGCCTGCGACAGGTACGCCGCCGTAGTACCCAGCTCGGCCACCAGGTCGCGCAGTCTCTCCACGGAGGACAGGACATCGAGACTCTTCTTCTGGGCATCGATGTCGTCCTGGGTGATGCGCAGATTCTTGAGCTTGCCGACAGTGTTGTAGGGCCGCAGCCCTTCCAGGAAGCCCTTAAGCGCTTCCAGCCGTGTGCGCCAGTCACGGAGCTCTTCCTCGCGCAACAGGGACTGGCCCCAAAAGCTCAGGCGATTCTGCAGATCGGTGCCGACCGTAAGCACACGCTGCACCTGCTTGGCCACGGCATCCAGCAGTTCCTTGACCGGTTCTTCCTTGCCTTGCGTCGCCATCTGGGCAAGTCCAGACGGCAGACCCAGCAGCTCGAACAGTGAGCGCAGGACGGCGACATTGATTTCCTTGGGCGGTTCGATGTGCTTGAACTGGATCAGGTCGTCCAAGGATCGTTCGGCCAGGAGCGACAACTTGCCGGCGTCGATCTTGTCGCCGGTAATCGCGAGCACGATGTCGCCCGAGTAAACCAGGCTGCCCAACACCGCAATGAGCAGATCGGGTTCCAGGCGGAAGCGCACGGGCGAAAAGTACTCGACGTCGGTCGCGCCACTAACAAGCTCGCTGCGGTTAAGCACCTGGCCGTGGCCTTTTGCTTTCAGCCGATTGAGCACTTCCTGGGCGTACTTGGATCGCGCGGGCTCGATGCGGTCGCCGTCCAGCATCTCCAACGCATCGAGGATGGCGATGGCGTCCTTGGTGCGCGTGCCGCCCGCCAGCGTCTTCAGCGTGTTGGTGATGAGCTGCTTGCGGTTGGATTCGGTAACCAGCACCGAGAAGGTTGGATACTCAGGTGCCAGATCCGCGAAGTGGGTACCGAGGGCCAGGCCGGAGGTGACGTTGACGATGTCACGGAAGTTGGCGCGCTCGTCCGGCCCAAGCCGCAGCTTGTCGCGCATCGACACGCCCTTGGCCCATTCCGAAAGGCGTCGGGTCTTGCCCTGATAGGTGACCTCGAAAGCGGCCATCTGGTTTTCCTGCAGCCACTTGCTCATGTCGCGCAGGGTATCTTTGGCCTTGTCCAGGTAGACGGCCTTGGCCGCGCCGCTGGCCGTGGAAGCAAGCTCCTGGGCCGCAGCGTAGAACGAGAGATGGCGCTTGATCGCGTCATCCAGCCCTTTCAACCGGAAGAACACCTCGTCTGCCTTGGCCTCGTCGCGGAAACGGGGCGGCTCGAACGGCTGGATGAAGTAGATGTAGAAATCGCGCTCGGGCTGGGCGGTTGGCCGATCGTTGGGCGCTCCGAGAAAGAGGTAGCCGTTGCGCTCCACGCGGCGCTCTTGCCACTCGACTTGGTGCTGCCAGATCTTGTAGCCGGTGACGTAAGTCTGCTCATCGGTGCGCTCCATGAGCTGCATGAGCGCGCTGTAATAGGCGCGATCCAGCGCGTCGTCGGACAAGGCTTCGGCGCGCTTCTCGATCTGGGCGTCGTAGTCGACGTCCTTCTTGAGATCGAGGTAGTACTGCTCGGTGTCCGGCGCCTTGGAGATGAACTGGCCGTTGACCGTCTTGACGATCTCACGCAGGGTGGTCTGCACCGCAGTCAGCAGGTCGTCGGCGGGCTCGCCGCCCATGTCCTCGATGCCGGGCTGGTACAGGCAAAGCGTGTCGCGCAGTTCCTCGGCTGTTGGGCCCACCGGCACGTAGATGTCGCCGCCGGTGGTGAGCCGATGCACGGACAGTCCCTTGATGACCCGCATGGCCATCGCCTTGTAAGCGGGGCGTGTGAAGGCCTTTTGTACCCGTTCGGAGAGCACTTCGGCCACCTTCAGCACCGGGCCGATGTTCGGGTCTGATCGCAGCACCGAGTTGGATGTGATCGTGTCCCAGAACTTGTCGTAGCCGATCAGACCGGGACGATCGGTCGGCACCTCCTCGTCCAGGAGCGCCTGGATCTGGTCGCGCAAAGTGACCAGCGCGCCGCGCTTTTCGGTGAAGATCAACCGCTCGAAGGTGCCGATGTAGTCCGGGTGGACGGGGAACAGGCGGACGTACTCATCCATCCGCTCGTTCATGTTGCTATAGAACTTGGCGAAGGGCGTGAGGTAGGTGCGGATCTTGTGCTGCTGGTCAGCCGATTTCTTGAGCAGGCGTTCGGCTACGACAAAACTCACGTCCTGGCGGGCAAGCAGCACTTGGGTGAAGCGTTCGTTCACCCGACGCAGGCTGTCGGCCACGTGCTGGAAGCGGCTGCTGTCGAAGATGGCCTCCTGCACGCCGGCTACGAAGCGGAAGCGCAGATGCTTGGTGACTTCGCCGATCTCGCGCAGGAAGGACAGATCCAGCACCAGATCATGGTCCTTGCGGGAGCGCAGGTATTCGAGGAACTCATCAACGACGAGGAGGACGCCGTGATTGGGGTGCGCCTCGTCGAACGCGGCCATCATCTCCTCGAAGGCGGCCTTGTTGTTGACCACTTTGTCAGCCGGCGGGAACGCGTAGCTGACGCCCTGGTTTTCCAGGAAGATCTCAAGCTCTTGCGTGATGATGTCGCGCAGGGACATCTGGCTGGAGATCTCGATACGGTGCACCTTGAACTTGCCGGCGATCGAACCGGCAGCCTCGGCGACTTTGGGATGGCGGATCATCGGGACGTAGGCGGCGTCCTCGGCGATCAGCGACAGCACGGACATCAAGTGCGACTTACCGGTGCCGTAGTTGCCGACCACGAGCACACCTTTGTGATCGACCGATTCGTCGAACGAGAGCTGCGGGATCATCTGCTTGGTGATCCGCTCGGCCATGTCGTCGGAAATGACGTAGGTGGCGACGAGCTTCTTTGCCTCATCGGGCCGATTGGCGTCGAGCAGCTGAATGACCGACTCGATCGGCTCGAACTGAATGAGATCCCCGTAGCGCATGCGTTTTCCTCTTTACCCCACCGTTTCAATCTCGAACGGAACCAGGCCGTCGAAGCCGTAGTCCCGATATTCCGGATGCCCCATCTGGGCGTAGCTCAGCCGGCCATCACGTAGCTCTCCCGGCCACACCGCCACGACGCGCCGGGCATGGGCGTGGCGCTTGAGCAGATCCAGCGGATCGAGCTTGAGCGACTGATCGAACAGCAGTTCGATGTTGTCGAGCAGGAGCAGATCGCCGTTCGCATACTCATCGGCCAGCTCCCGCATGGCCACAAAGGCCTGGAGCGCCCGCTGCCGCTGCGGCAGCGCCGCGAGGCGCTTTCCCAGCGCGGCTCCGACATTCATTACCTTCGCACCGCGCCGATTGGCCAGCGCGGCCATAAGAGCGGTCTTCCCGCACCCAGGGCGCCCAACAAGCAGGATCAGCTTGCTGTGCAGGGCCGCGATCTCGTCTGCCAGACGGTCAAGTCGTGTGAGCATTGGGTGGCCTTTCAACCATTCTCGCCACGAGGTCCGCCAGGACCTTCTTCGCTCTGGGCTTCCGCCGTCTGCCTCTTGATCCACTGGTCGATTTCCTGGCGCTGGAATCGCCACGTTCCACCGACTTTGAATGCAGGGATCTTCTTGGCCGCTGCAAGTCGGTAGATCGTCCGATCCGTGACCTTCAAGTACTCGGCGACCTGCTTGATGGTGAGGATCTCGCCGTCACAGGTTTTGTTTGGCATGGTCATGACCAGGTTAAGTCGAACGACGACAGGATAGTACAGAAAAGTACAATACTGAATGTATCGATGGCGGTTTGAGCAAGGTTTTTCGAAATGCGGGGGCCAAGGCTGGGCGCATCACAGCTCAGGCCGGGCGGCGCCCAGTGATGGTCCCGAACCCGGGCTTTCGTTCCTGAGCCTGCGCCTCGCGATAGAGACGACCGCGCATCCCAGCACCAGCCATCAGGTAGTGCCGCTGCGGCCACAGGAGCCGACCGGCGAGCAGACTCCGTCTCGAAAACGCGTTTTCTCTAGGCGCCTACCCGCAGGCCAAAGGCGTTGATACTTGGCCGTAAGGGTCAGGCGCACGCCGGTTCCGTGTTCCGCCACCATTTACCCAAGGCCAACCCTTATCGGTTGGCCTTTTTTCTTGTGCGCCCGGCAGGGCGCACTTACTTGGAGGTGGAATTCCTCTACTCGCCCGACAAGGGGAAGGGTTAGCCGAACGGCAAGGGTGTTCTGGGCGACTGGAAATCTTGAGGAAGCCGAAGGCAAAGCGCCGGCCTGACGAACAGGAAGCGGATAGGAGGCGGCACGGCGGGGTGATGTGGCCGATATCACTGAAGCCCGAAACTTGTACGGAACGCCGTGACGTAGATCCGACAGGCATAAGCGTGCAGGTAAGTGCGCAATACCCGGGGAGATCTGCACGGGTGCCGAGGGGAACCTTTGTGCTACCGCCATCGAGAGGTGACGGGATGCTCGTGCAGAAGTCAGCAGAGGCCATAGTAACTGCCGGGACGGGGCGAAGGGCCGAACATTGAAAGCCGCGAGTAGGCGGCGGGAACACACGGACAGCCGATGAAGGCAGATGATTCACGGTGTCAAGCGACACTGGCCGACGATCAAGGCCAAACTGCTGGCGGGGGAGTACACCCCCGCGCCGGTGCGCCGGGTGGACATCCCCAAGCCGCAAGGCGGGGTGAGGACGCTCGGTATCCCGACGCTGACGGATCGGCTGATCCAACAAGCGTTGCATCAAGTACTCTCACCGATCTTCGAGGCGGAATTCTCCGAGTCGAGTTACGGCTTCCGACCGGGGAGGAACGCACATCAAGCGATCAAGGCAGCGAAGCAGTATGTTGCCGAAGGCCGCCGGGTGGTGGTGGACATGGACTTGGAGAGATTCTTCGACCGCGTCAATCACGACCTGCTGATGCAGAAACTCTCGACGAAGATTGGCGATAGGCGAGTACTGCGCCTCATCCGCCGGTATCTGGAAGCGGGCATGATGGCAGAGGGGGTGGTATCCCCGCGGACGGAAGGCACGCCGCAAGGCGGGCCGCTCAGTCCGCTGCTATCGAACATCCTGCTGACGGAACTGGATCGGGAACTGGAACGCCGGGGCCATACCTTCTGCCGCTACGCGGACGACTGCAACATCTACGTCAAAAGCAAAGAGGCCGGAGAGCGGGTCATGGCGAGCATTACCTGGTTTCTGGCGGACACGCTTAGGCTCACGGTCAATGCGGCCAAGAGCGCGATAGCGTGTCCGTGGGAGTGGAAGTTTCTGGGCTACAGCCTGACGAAAGTCATTGCCGAACTCAACCCGATCCTGCGCGGCTCAATGGCCTGGACCCTTATGCCTGACTGCGCGACACCCTGGAGAAGCTGCCTACCTGGCCGTACAGCCGGATCGACGAGCTGCTGCCCCTGCGCTGCACGTCCTCTGCCTGAGTCCGTGCTCGTTGTCGAGGTGGGGGGATGGACGCTTACTTTCCCGTCATCGCCCCCGGATTTCGGTTTCTATCCAGGCGGCAACTAGTCTGACCCAGGGGGGAGATGAGTGGGCCGCACGCTTGCGGATGGGCTTGGTTTCCAGGTCCGGCTGTGCAACCGGTAGCCGGAAACAAAAGGGCCACCCGCAGGTGGCCCCGTCGTTCCAGCGCGGTGCGCTCAGGCGTAATTCGCCTGGGCGAATTCCCAGTTGACCAGGTTGTTGAGGAAGGTCTCGACGTACTTGGGGCGCAGGTTGCGGTAGTCGATGTAGTAGGCGTGTTCCCACACGTCGACGCACAGCAGCGGTTTGTCGCCGGTGGTCAGAGGGGTGCCGGCGGCGCCCATGTTGACGATGTCGACGCTGCCGTCCGCCTTCTTGACCAGCCAGGTCCAGCCGGAGCCGAAGTTGCCGACGGCGCTGGTCTGGAAGGCTTTCTTGAACTCGTCGAACGAACCCCATTTGGCCTTGATGGCGTCGGCCAAGGCGCCGCTGGGTTCGCCGCCGCCGCTGGGTTTCATGCAGTGCCAGAAGAAGGTGTGGTTCCACACCTGCGCGGCGTTGTTGTACACGCCGCCGGCGGGGGCGGTCTTGACGATGTCTTCGAGCGATTTGTTCTCGAAGTCGGTGCCCTTGATCAGGTTGTTCAGGTTGGTGACGTAAGCCTGGTGGTGCTTGGCGTAGTGGTAATCGAAGGTCTCGGCGGACATGTGCGGGGCGAGCGCGTCCTTGGCATAGGGCAGGGCGGGGAGCTGGTGTTCCATGTTGGTTTTCTCCTTAGGGTTGGGGGAAGAACGGCACGATTCTAAGGGCCGGGATGCCCGCCCGGCAATAGTTGACAGAAAGAGTCAATTATTGCGACAGCGATGTCGGAATTGCGCCGGTCGACCGCCCAGGCTGGTCAGCGCACTTCGAAGCGGACGCGGTCGAGCACCTCGCCGGCACCGTCGCGCAGCGCCAGTTCGTGGCGGCCGGGTGTGAGCGTCCAGGTGGGCGCTTGGATAGGTTGACCATCCAGCCACCAGCCCGCATCCGCCGGCGCGTGGCGGGCGACGAAGCGCAGTTGCTGGCGCGCGGGCGGGATGTCGGGGTCCAGCGCGAACAGCGCGCCGTCGGTCGGCATGGCGATGTGGGCCGGTGGCGTTGCCGGATGCCAGGCCGTGGCGCGCGGTTGCGTGTCACGCAGAAACCATTCGAGGCGGCTAACACCATCGGGCAACGCGATGGCGTGGCGCACGAGGCCGCGCGGGGGGGGCGCCTGGCGCGATGGCTGTGCCTGATGCAGGTGGCTCATGATGGCGGCCCAGGCCGGTGCCGCGCCGCTCACACCGGATACGTCGCGCATCGGCGCGCCGTCGAAGTTGCCCACCCAGACGCCGACGGTGTAATGCTCGGACCAGCCCACCGCCCAGTTGTCGCGCATGTCCTTGCTGGTGCCGGTTTTCACCGCGGACCAGAAGCGGGTGGCCAGCGGATTCTCCAGACCGAAGCTGACGGCGCGCGCCTGCCGGTCGGCGAGGATGTCGCCGATCAGCCAGGCAGCTTCCGCCGAGTACACGCGTGCGCCGTCCGGCGCGCGTGGCGTCGCCGGCGTGAAGCGGATGGGGCTGTGGCGTCCGCCGTTGGCCAGCGTGCGGTAGGCGTTGGTCAGCTCGTCCAGGCGCACGTCCAGACCACCCAGCGCCAGCGGGTAGCCGTACCAGTCGGCGTCCTGCTCGATGCCGGTGAAGCCCAGCCGGTCCAGCCGTTCGACGAACCGGTCCAGTCCGACCAGTTGCAGCGCGCGCACCGCCGGCACGTTGAGCGAGCCGGCGAGCGCGACGCGGGCGCTGACCAGGCCGCGGAACGCCGGCTCGTAGTTGGCCGGCGCGTACTCGCCGGCGGCACCGGCGAGCATGATCGGCACGTCCTCCAGCGGTGAGGCGGCGGTGAGCAGGCGCTGGTCGAACGCCTGCGCGTACAGCAGGGGTTTCAGCGTCGAGCCGGCCTGACGTGGGGCGCGCACGCCGTCACTGTGTGGCGAGGCGGAGTCGCGCGCACTCAGGCTGACGTAGGCGAGCACCTCGCCGCTGGCGTTGTCCAGCACCAGCGCGGCGGCGTCGCGTACGCCGCGCGACGCGAGCCAGGACAATTGCTGCGCCAGCGTGGCGCGCACGTGCGCCTGCAGCCGGGCGTCGAGGCTGGTGCGCAGCGTGCGCGGGCCGGTATCGCCGGGCGCGAGCAGGCGCTGGGCCAGATGCGGCGCCAAGTCGGCGGCGGGGACGATGGGGTAACGGCCGCTCAGCGCGTTGAGAGTGCGCGCGCGCAGGCGGGGGCAGTTGGGCAGGTTGGGCAGATCGGCCGCCTGCATGCACACGCGGCGCGCGACATCGGCCGGACGCGCGTTGGGGGCGCGGATCAGCGCGGCGATGATCAGTGCTTCGACGCCGTCGAGGCCGGACGGGCGTTTGTCGAACAGGCCGCGCGCGGCGGCGTCGATGCCGACCAGTTCGCCGCGCAGCGGCACCAGGTTGAGATAGGCTTCGAGGATGTCGGCCTTGCGCCAGCGCCGTTCCAGCTCGCGCGCAGCCTCCATCTGGCGCCATTTCTCGGCCGCTGCGCGCCGGCCGTCGGCGCCACGGTGACGCGCGTCGAGCAACGCGACCAACTGCATGGTGATGGTGGAGGCGCCGCGCGGCCGGTCGCTCGCCCAGTTGGTCAGCGCCGCCTTGCCGGCGGCCAGCCAGTCGACACCGGCGTGGCGGAAGAAGCGCCGATCCTCGGCATGCAGCACGGCGGCGACGAGGGCGGGCGACACCGCTTCGAGCGCCGTCCAGTCGCCGCGGCGGGCACGATGGTCGACGCGCACTTCGTGCAGCAGATTGCCGTGGCGGTCGAGCAGACGAGCTTCGGACGGGCGCCAGGCCCGGCGCACGTCGTCGAACGCGGGCAGGGAAGCGCGCGCCGGTAGGGCACAGGCCAGCAGCAGCACGCCAAACGCCAGCCATCGGCCATTGCACCGCCGTGGCGCTGGCACGGTCATGCGCGCATCCGCTGCCACAGCCGCAGTCCGAGCTTGCGCGCCTCGTCCAGCAACAGCACGCTGGAGGCGACCAGCGCCGCCAGCAGCCAGTCCTGCGGGCGCAGGTCGGTGGTGGAGAAGATCGCCTGCGCCGGCGCCCAGTGCACCACCAGCACCTGCAGGGCCAGCACGCCACCCAGGGCCAGCCACAGTTTGCCGTTGCGCAGGAAATTGGCGTTGAACGTGCTGTCGTGTTCGGCGCGGGCGTTGAACACGTTGAAGAACTGGAACAGCACGAAAGTGGTGAACGCCAGGGTCAGCGCGTAGTCGCGCCCGTGGCTGGTCAGTGCGTGCTGGAACAGCAGCAGTGTGCCGACCATCATGGTGATGCCATACAGCGCCAGGCGCGCCAGCCGGCGGGGAGTCAGGATCTGTTCGGCCTGCCGGCGCGGCGGCGCGCGCATGATGCCCGGGCGCGCCGGCTCGATGCCCAGGGTCATGGCCGGCGGACCGTCCATGATGATGTTGATCCACAGCAACTGGATGGCGGTGAACGGCGTGGGCATGCCGGTCAGTGTGGCGCCCAGTACGGTGAGTATGGCGCCGATGTTGGTGGAGAGCTGGAAGCGCACGAACTTGATGATGTTGTCGAAGATCACCCGGCCTTCCTCCACCGCACGCACGATGGTGGCGAAATTGTCGTCGGTGAGCACCATGTCGGCGGCTTCACGCGTCACCGCGGTGCCGGTGATGCCCATGGCCACGCCGATGTCGGCGGCTTTCAGCGCCGGTGCGTCGTTGACGCCGTCGCCGGTCATGGCGGCGACATGGCCGTTGGCCTGGAGTGCGCGCACGATACGCACCTTGTGGCTGGGCGATACCCGCGCGAACACGCCGATCGTGTCGATGCGGCGTGCCAGCGCGGCGTCGCCCATGGCATCGAGTTCGTCGCCGCTCACCACTTCGCCGCGCAGTCCCAGTTCCTTGGCGATGGCGGCGGCGGTGACGCGATGGTCGCCGGTGATCATCTTCACGGCGATGCCGGCTTGCGCGCAGTGACGGATGGCCGCCGTCGCCTCCGGCCGCGGCGGGTCCATCAACCCGGCCAGGCCCAGCAGGGTCCAGTCCGAGGCCCAGGCCATCAGGTCGCCGGCGGGGTCGAACTCGGCGGCCGGAATCACCCGCCGCGCCACCGCCAGCACACGCAGCGCATCCGCCGCCATGGCCTCGTTCTGCGCCAACAGCCGCTGGCCGGCCGCGGCGTCGAGCGGCCGTTCGCCGTCCTCGGCCAGCCAGCGCGTGGCGCGGCGCAGCAGCACGTCGGGCGCGCCCTTGATCACCATCTCCACCTGTTCGCCGGCGTGGTGGAACGTGGCCATGAACTTGTGCGCCGAATCGAACGGAATCTCGGCGATACGCGGTGCATGTTCGCGTTCCCGCTCCACGTCCAGCCCGGCTTTCTGCGCCAGCGCCCACAGCGCGCCCTCGGTGGGGTCGCCGATCAGCCGGCCGTCGCGTATCTGCGCGTCGTTGCACAGTGCCATCGGCCGCAGCAGGGCATGCGGCAGCGGCGCAGCGGGCGTAGACCGATCATCCTCCGCAGTGATGACGCCGTCGCCGCCGTAGCCCTCGCCGCTCACACGGTAGCGTCGACCGCCGAACCACAGCGCGCGTGCCGTCATCTGGTTGAGCGTGAGGGTGCCCGTCTTGTCCGAACAGATCACCGTGGTGCAGCCCAGCGTTTCCACCGCCGACAGTTTTTTCAGGATGGCGCGATTGCGCGCCATGCGCCACATGCCCACCGCCAGGGTTACGGTCACCACCGCCGGCAGTCCTTCCGGGATCGCCGCCACCGCCAACGCCACGGCGGTCATGGCGGCCTGGGTCCAGGGCAGGCCGCGCGCAAGATCCAGGCTGAAGATCAGCACCACTACCGCACCGGCGATGGCGGCGAGCTTGCGGCCGAGCAGGTCGAGCTGCTTCTGCAGCGGCGTCTCCGCCTCGCCTGCCTCGGCGATCATGCCGGCCAGGCGGCCCATCTCGGTGGCCATGCCGGTGCGCGTGACCAGCAGCTCGGCACGGCCACGCGTCACCACGGTGTTCATGTACAGCAGGTTGACGCGGTCGCCCAGCGCCGGTGGTTTGCCGTGGTCGGCCGGCATCGCTGCCGTGCTCTTGCCCACGGCATGCGATTCGCCAGTGAGCGCGGCTTCCTCCACCTCCAGGTTGTGCGCGGCGAGCAGACGGCCATCCGCCGGCACGCGATCGCCTGCTTCCAGCAGCACCACGTCGCCCGGGACCAGACGCGCGGCGTCCAGTTCCTCGATGCGACCGTCGCGGCGCACCCGCGCCAGTGCCGCCAGCATGGTCTTGAGCGCGCTCAGCGTGCGCTCGGCGCGGTGTTCCTGATACAGCCCGAGCGCGGCGTTGAGCACCACCACGCACAGGATGACGATGGCGTCCTTCAGCTCGCCGATGCTCCACGCCAGCACCGCTGCCAGCAGCAGCACGATGACCAGGAAATTGCGGAACTGGTCGAGGAACTTCAGCCACAGCGGGCGCGGCGCCGCCTCGGCCAGGCGGTTCTCACCGTGACGTGCCAGGCGCGCTTCGGCCTCGGTGCTGGCGAGGCCACGTGTCGGATCGCAGCCGAGCCGCTCGGCCGCCTGTTGCGGGGTGAGTGTGTGCCAGACATCGGTGGACATGGTCTCAGGGTTCGATGACGAACGGTGGGTTGGGGAACTCGCCGTGCAATTCCGGCGCATACATGGCTTCGATGCGCGTCGGCGGTAGGTTGAAGCGGCCGTCGCCGTTCAGCCGCAGCGTGTACTCGACCACGTGACGGCCGCGCGGCAGGTAGTCGAAATAGGCCAGGAAGGCGTCGAAGCGATGCTCGCGCCAGGCTGGCCAGGCACCCGAGTCCCGGGCACCGCGCGCCAGCAACGCGCTGTCACGCGCGCCGGCGCCGCCGAGGATGCCGGCACCGGCCGGCACCGGGTCTTCCAGTACCACCCAGCCCATGTCGTCGCGCGCGTCGATGGTCAGACGCACGCGCACCACGTCGCCACGCCGCCATCGGTCCGGCTCGCGTCGGTCGATGGCGAGCAGTTCGCGCGTGACGCCATAACCGCGTTGCACCGGGGCGCGTGTCGGCAGCGCCGCCAGCGTGCTGATCACCGCGTGCGGCGCGCCCTCGCCTTCGTGGCGCAGCACCAGCGTGCCGGAGGTGGCCGGCAGCGGCAGGAAGGCGGTGGCACCGCGCGGCGACTGCGCCCAGTCGACCACCCGGCCGTCACTGCCCAGTACCGCATAGCTCTTGCCGGTCGGCGGCTGCTGCTCGAAACGCGCACGGTAGCCCTCCAGTGCCAGAACGCCCCAGGCATTGGCGGTGGTGGTCGACCAGCGGCCGGCCTGCTGGCGGGCGAGCAGGCCGGCGGTCGCACCATCCGGTCTCCGCGCACCCCGGGGAGAAACGGCCGCGCATGGCGAAACCCTCCCCGGGGTGCACGGAAACCGAAT
>CAYTRH010000043.1:0-18564 GCA_964440155.1 uncultured Thiobacillus sp.
TCACTTTCCAGGAACAGCATCTGCGCCACACCCTCGTTGGCGTAGATCCTGGCCGGCAACGGCGTGGTGTTGGAGAACTCCAGCGTCACGTGTCCTTCCCACTCCGGTTCCAGCGGCGTGACGTTGACGATGATGCCGCAGCGCGCATAGGTCGATTTGCCCAGGCAGACCACCAGCACGTTGCGCGGGATGCGGAAATACTCGACGGTGCGCGCCAGCGCGAAGGAATTGGGCGGAATGATGCAGGAATCGCCTTTGACCTCGACGAAGCTGGCCGGGTCGAAGTGCTTGGGATCGACGATGGTGGTGTTGATGTCGGTGAACAGCTTGAATTCATCGGCGCAACGCACGTCGTAGCCATAGCTGGAGGTGCCGTAGGAGACGATCTTCTGGCCGGCGACCGATTTCACCTGGCCGGGCTCGAATGGCTCGATCATGCCGTGTTGTGCCGCCATGCGGCGGATCCAGGTGTCGGACTTGATGCTCATGGCTTCATGCTTCCAGCAGCAGGTTCTCGAAGGGTTGGTGGTGCTTCCAACGGTAGGTGTGGAAATCGCGCCGGTCGGTGGACAGTATCCGGCCATGACCCAGGCGTTCGGCCAGCAGCACCAGCGAGGCATCCGCCAGATCCATGGGCAGGCCGGCGTAGCGGCGCATCAGTTCCAGGATACGCGGGCGTGACTGGGCATCGAAGTCCATGATCTCCACGGCGCCGGAGACGCAGCGCTCCAGGAAACGCAGGGCGATGTCCTGATGACCTCGTTGGGTCAACAGATGCACCGCTTCGACCAGTACCGGCCAGGTGGTGATCAGGCGTTCCCGCAGTTCGCGGCTGACCGCCAGCGCGCGCGTGGTGCGCATCGTTGCGGTTGAACAGGGCGACCCAGAAGCCGGTATCGGCGATGATCACGCGTGCTTGTCCAGTAGCGCCTGGGTGCAAGCCTGCTTGTAGGTGACCGACAGGTCCGCGGGGCCGTCGACGCTGCCGATCAGATCGGCAAAACTGTCCGCCACGCTTTGTGCTTGCGCGGACTCCTGCAGGTAGTAACGGTGGATGGCCGAGCGGATGACCTCGGTCACGCTGAGGCCGGTGTCACGCACCAGTTGCTGGAGCTCACGCTGGGTCACCTCGTCTAGACGCGCATTGACGCGCATGCCGGACCGTGATGCGGCGCAGGGGCGTTGCGGAAGAGCTTCGGCGACGTGTGTCATACGCCGTAGGATAGGAGTCGAGGCAGACCCGCGCAAGCACCGCGCCGTCAGGTGCTTACTGGGGTCCGCCGTCGGTGTGCGGTCAGGTGTTCTGGATGACGATGTTGGGAAACTTGGAGGAATGATCCACCGCCAGATCGCCGACCTTCACCGCCACGCGCCGGGCGATGGCGCGATAGATTTCGGCCACGCGTGATTCCGGTTCGGCCACCACGGTGGGTTTGCCGGAGTCGGTTTCCTCACGGATGCGGATGTCCAGTGGCAGCGCGCCGAGGAACTCGTTGCCGTAGTCCTTGCACATGCGTTCGCCGCCGCCTTCGCCGAAGATGCGCTCCTCGTGGCCGCAGTTGGAGCAGATGTGCAGGCTCATGTTCTCCACCACGCCGAGGATGGGCACCCCCACCTTCTCGAACATCTTCAGACCTTTGCGCGCGTCGATCAGTGCGATGTCCTGCGGTGTGGTGACGATCACCGCGCCGGTGACCGGCACGCGTTGCGCCAGGGTCAACTGGATGTCGCCGGTGCCGGGGGGCAGGTCCACCACCAGATAGTCGAGATCCTTCCACTTGGTGTTGTTGAGCAGTTGTTCCAGCGCCTGGGTGACCATGGGGCCGCGCCAGACCATGGGCGTTTCGACGTCGATCAGGAAGCCGATGGACATGGCCTGCAGGCCGTGGCCGATCATGGGTTCCAGGTTCTGTCCGTCCGGTGACTCCGGACGGCCGTGGATGCCCAGCATGGTGGGTTGTGACGGGCCGTAGATGTCGGCATCCAGCATGCCAACGTTGGCGCCCTCGGCAGCCAGCGCCAGCGCCAGGTTGACGGCAGTGGTGGACTTGCCGACGCCGCCCTTGCCGGAGGCGACGGCAATGATGTTCTTGACGCCGGGAATCAGTTTGACGCCCTTCTGCACGCTGTGGGCGACGATCTTCCAGGTGACGTTCACGTGGACGTCGGTGACCCCATCGATGGCGCGAATCGCGCTCTCGACCAGCCTGCCGATCTCGCCCTGCACCATCTTGGCCGGATAGGGCAGTACCACGTCCAGACTGACCTTGCCATCCGCCACCTGGATGTTGCGCGCGGACTTGGTGGACATGAAGTCCTTGCGCGTGTTGGGATCGATGAGTGCTTTCAGTGCATCCTGCACGTGTTGTACGGTGACCGACATGGTTTGACCTCAGGGTTGTGAAAAGTGGATCGGCATGTCCGGCGCCGGATGGCCGGAGTCGCGCGCCTTGCAGATAACGGCGCGCGCGGCCATTTCAAGATCCGACGCGATGCTTAGTTGACGATTTTACTCGGATATTGCGCGCCGCAGCCAGTGGTGCCGGATCGCATCTCACGGGCAGACGTCGAGCTTGCCATCACGCCAGCACAGCTTGCGCGCCTTGCCGTCGGGGCGCGCGGTGTCCGTGCGCGCAGTACTGCCCAAGGTCTTGGGCGGCGGCAGAGGTTTGAGCCGTGGCGCGGGTTTGGCCTTGCGTGTCGGCGTGGACGGCGGAGTGGCTTCCGCTGCCGGCGCACCGGTGGTCGTCAAGGTGTCCGTCGCTGGCGCGGCGGCAACCGGCGGAATTGGTATGTCGCTGGGCGCCGCCACCACGGCCTCGGCTTTCGGGGGTTGCTGATGCGTCCGGTCGATTGGCGCGACGGCGTCAGTGTCGGCCGCATGACCAGGGCCGACTTCGGCAGGTCGGACATCGACCGCCGGCGGTTCAGCCACCGAGGCGCGGGTTTCTGGTGTGCCGCCGCCCGTCGCCGCGTCCGCTGCCGGCGGAGGCGTCACGACGACCGATTGTGCTGCGGGTTCGGGGGCGCGCGCGCTGTCGCCGGGGGGCACGGGCTGCGGTGTCGGCAGTCCGTGAGGTAGCCACACCGGCGCCAGCGGCATGCTCCATGGCACCGGCCACAGCCAGAACGGCGTGGGAAACGGCGGCGCCGGGAGCTGCATGGGCGCGGTCCAGGGCACGAGCCACAGCGGCTGCGGTGTGCTGGCGGGCTGTGCACGGGCGACGGAGAACTGCATTGCCCAGAGCGCCGCGCACATGCAGACGATCGTCGGTGCTCGCGCGGATCGGACGGGGTGCGTACCGGCTGGCCTCATCGCCAATGCTCCGGATGATGCGAAACCAGTTTGAACTGGGGGACGCGCAAGCGCAGGGCAGCGACGATCTGGCTGAATGCGCCGGGTCGGGCATGCAGCGAGACCCACAGGATGTTGAGTTTGAGGTTGACGTCCGCGAACACCACCAGCGAGTCGAAGCGGGTCAGCACGAGACGCACGTCTTCGACGATGCGCGCGATCTCCTCGGGCGGACGATGCTTGAGGCCCGGGGCCAGCATCATGAAATCACAGTAGGGGTGGCCGTCCTCGTCGCGCTTGGGTGCGCGCTTCCACAGCGGCTCCGCGTGTGTCCAGCCGCTCAGGGTCGGGTCCGTGGCACCGATGCGGCTGGGCGGTGGCGGGTCGATGGCCATGGTGGGTCGGCGTGGCAGGGTGTGGGGCGCCGAATCGCTAGGCTCGTTGCCCCGCTGCGCTCACCGGCTCAATTCGGCGCCGAGTTCGGCGAACGTGTGGGCGACGCCGGTGGTATCGACCGGTGTGCCGAGCTGCCGGCTGATCTGCGACACGGAGAACATGCCGCGCAGAATCTGACCGCGATCGGCGGTGCGTTCCACCGCCAACGCGTGCTGCCGGCCGTGCGCCTTCAAAGTTTGCACGATGTCGCCGACGCAGGCGGACTGAAGGTCGTCCATGCACAACACTTCCAGGCGTTCGCGCGGCGTCATGATGTCCTTGACCAGCACGTCATGGTGACGGATGCCCTGGGTCTGCACCACTTGCATGGGCTTTTCGCCGGTCAGGTCGGTGGCGGTGATCAGGCCGAGGATCTGGTTCTGATCGTCCACCACCAGGAGCATGCGCACGCCGCGATGGATCATCTTGGCACGCGCGGCTTCGATGGTCTCCAAAGGGAAGATGGTGTAGGCGGTGACGATGGTGAAGTCGGTCATGACCTGCATGGCGGAGTCACCCAGCGTCACCCGCTCGGGCAGATTCTGTCGCGGTTTGTGGAAGGTGACGCCCTTCTGCAGCGGGGCTGACGGGATGGTCTGGTAGGTTCTGTTCACGATGGTTCTCGCTGAAATGCGCGCAACGGCTGCACGGATCAGGGTCTGCTGACGCCATGCCCGCGCATGGCGAGCATGTAGGGGTGACACGTGCGGGTGTGCGGTGTGCCGGATGTCAGGAAACGCTCGAGTTCGCCGAGTGCCAGCCGATACACCTCGCGTTTGAATTCGACCACGGCATCCACCGGCGCCCAATAGTCGTTCCAGCGCCAGGCGTCGAACTCGGGATGGTCGGAAGCGCGCAGGCGCACGTCGCAGTCGCGTCCGGTCAGGCGCAGCAGGAACCAGATCTGTTTCTGGCCGCGATAATGGCCACGCCATTCACGCCGCACCCAATCGCGGGGCACCTCGTAGCGCAGCCAGTCACGGGTGCGGCCGAGGATGCGCACGTGTTCCGGCGCCAGGCCGACTTCTTCCATCAATTCACGATACATGGCCTGTTCCGGACTCTCGCCGTGCTGGATGCCGCCCTGCGGAAACTGCCAGGAATTCTGGCGCACGCGCTTGCCCCAGAACACCTGGTTGCGTCCGTTGCAGATGACGATGCCCACGTTCGGCCGGTAACCGTCTTTGTCGATCATGGCCGCCTCGATGCAGATAATTAATTGGTTACAATTTTCCCACCCTTCCGGGGCGATGGAAAGCGATGGCCGGAGCGTGGGAATGGTGGCCGATCAAATCAGAAAGCCATGGTCCGTGGTGGGGTTGAAAGCGCGCATCCGTGCGATGAACGCGGCGCCCTCGATGCCGCAGGTCGCCTGCAATTCGTCCGCCACCGTGCCCAGCGCGTCGAAGCCGACCTCGGGCAAGGGTTTGCGGAACGCGAAGACGATGATGTTGCCTTTCTTTTCCGCAGGCAGTTGCAGCACGTGGTGGCCGAAGGTGTCGGCGATACGCTCGAAGTAACGTGGAAACCAGGCGTCCGAGCCCCAAAGGTTGAACGCGGCGACGCCACCCGGCCGCAACATGTCGCGACAGGCCCGGTAGAACGACACGCTGGTCAGACCCTCGACGATACGTTTGGCGTCGTAGCCGTCGACCAACAGCACGTCATGGCTGTCCGGGTGCGCGCGCACGTATTCGGCGCCATCGCCGGTGAGCACGCGTAGGCGCTCGTCGTCTTCCGGCAGATGAAAGTAGGCACGCGCGGCGGCCACCACCTCCGGCAGGACTTCCAGCGCGGTCAGACGCGCCGCTTCCAGGTGATGGTGCATGAACTTGGCCAGCGAGCCGCCGCCCAGGCCGATCAGCGCGATGTCGCGCGGCGTGCGCCGGAACAGCAGGAAGGCCATCATCGCGCGCGTGTATTCGAGCTCCAGCGCCAGCGGCGCGCGCATGCGCATGGCGCTCTGCACCGCCGGCCCGTCCAGATGCAGGTAGCGCACGCCGGCGCGTTCGCTGATGCGTACCTGTGGGCGCGGTTCGCGCCGACGTGGGAACAAAGCCATCGATGCCGCTCCGGACGTGCGAAAGACCCTAATTCTAAAGCGGCCGGCACCAGCCGACTCGGGGAGTAAACTCGACGCTGTACACAGACCATCGTCCGGTGACCATGTCGGGCCCTTATTCCATTGCCTTCGTCGAGCGCAGCACGGGTATCAGCCGTGAGACCCTGCGCGTCTGGGAGCGACGCTATGGCTTCCCGGCGCCACGGCGCGATGCCGCCGGTGACCGCAGCTACAGTACGGACGATCTTGATCGCCTGCGCGTGATCAAACGCCTACTCGATCAAGGGTATCGTCCGGGCAAGGTCGTGCCGTTACCCGTGTCCGCCCTGTCCGCCCTGATCCGTCCCGGCATGAAGCGCGAGCAGCCTGCGCAAGCTCAGCCGGGATATCTCGATTTCTTGCACCTGCTGCTCGTGGGGGATGCGTTGGAAGCGCAGGACTGGTTGCATCGGCGCCTGTCGAATGATGGCCTCGCGGCGTTCGTTACCGGCACGCTGGCGCCGCTGACCGAGGCCGTGGGGGATGCCTGGGCCGAAGGTAGACTCGGTGTACATGACGAGCACCTGTTCAGCGAGCAGGTGCAACGCGTCTTGCGCCAGGCCATCGTCGCTTTGCCGCGCGGCGAGCGCCCACGTATGCTGCTGACCACCTTGCCCGAGGAGCTGCATGGTCTCGGCCTGTTGATGGCGGAGTCGTTGTGTGCGCTGCACGGCGCGCGCTGCCTCAACCTAGGGGTCAGCACGCCGGCGCCGGAAGTGGTGAACGCGGCCCGCCGGCATGACATCGACATCGTCGCGCTGTCGTTCAGTCCGGCTTACCCGCGTCGGCGTATCGTCCCGCAGTTACAGGCGCTGCGTGCGGAACTGCCGGCAAGCCAGGAAATATGGGCCGGTGGGCGTATCACCCGGCGCATGCGTCCGCCATCGGGTGTGCTGTTCTGTCCGACCCTGGATGACGTCGTCGCGCTGCTGCATCGCTGGCACTGCGAGCACGGAGGGCGCGCGCCGGACTGATAGAATCCCGGTCCGATGACAGGCAACCCACGGGGAAAAGGCTGATGGATTACGAACAGGCGCGCTTCAACATGGTGGAACAGCAGATCCGGCCGTGGGAAGTACTGGATACCGCGGTGCTCGACCTTCTGTTCAAGGTGAAACGCGAGGACTACGTGCCGGCGCAGTACCGTTCGCTCGCCTTCGTCGACATGGAGATCCCGCTGGGCCACGGCGAGGCGATGTGGGCGCCCAAGATCGAGGCTCGCGCGTTGCAGGCGCTGAATCCAGGCAAGCACGAGCGCGTATTGGAAGTGGGTACCGGCAGCGGCTATCTGACCGCATTGCTGGCGCATCGGGCATCGTTGGTGGTTAGCGTGGAACTGCACGAGGACTTGCGCCAGGAGGCGGAAAGGAAGTTCCGCGCGCACGGGCTCACCAACATCCAGACCCGGCACGGTGATGCCGCCGTCGAGTGGAACGAGGATGGTCTGTTCGACCTGATCGTGCTCACCGGCTCCACGCCGCTGCCGCCCGAGCGCCACCTGCGCCGGCTCAACCCCGGCGGGCGCCTGTTCGCACTGGTCGGCGAAGCGCCGGCGATGTCGGCGCGCCTGAGTACCTGTGTCGCACCCGGGGTATTCCGGCACGTGGACTTGTTCGAGACCTGCGTCAAGGCGCTGGTCAATGCGCCGCAGCCCGAGCGGTTCGTGTTCTGATGCCGTGATGCGGCAGATCACCCCGACCGAACTCAAACTGTGGCTGGACGATCCGGCGCGCGCCAAGCCGTTGCTGCTGGACGTGCGCGAGCCCTGGGAGTTCGAACGTTGCCACCTGCCCGACGCCAGCCTGGTGCCCATGCGCGAACTGCCGGCGCGCCTCGACGCGCTGGAACGGGACCGGGAGATCGTGGTGATCTGCCACCATGGCGTGCGTAGCTTTCATGCCGCGCGCTTTCTCGAACACAACGGCTTTGATCGGGTCATCAATCTGAGTGGTGGCGTCGATGCCTGGGCCAAGCAGGTCGATCCCGCCATGCCGTTGTACTGAATCCATACACCATCGCCATGTCCGCCCATCCAAGCGCGCCGCTTCGCCTCGTCCTGCTCACCATCATCGGCATTGCGCTGGCGCCGCCGACCGGGGCCGCCAACCTCGGCGAGATCCATGCCCTGGCGCGGGCGCATGATGCCCGTTACGCGGCCGCACGCGAGGCCTGGCGCGCGGGGCAGGAGAAACTGCCGCAGGGACGTGCCGGTCTGCTGCCCAGCCTCAGTTTGTCTGCCAACCTGCGGCGTAACGACACCAGCAACGCCGATTACACCTCGCGCAGCTACGGCCTGTCGCTGTCCCAGCCGATCTATCGCCGCCAGAACCTGGAGTCCTGGGAGCAGGCCAAGCTGCTGGTTCTGCGCGCCGAGCAGGAATTGGCGGTGGCAGAGCAGGATCTGATGCTGCGTGTGGCTCGGGCCTATTTCGATGTGCTGCTGGCCGAGGATACGCTGCGCACGGTGCGCGCGCAGAAGCAGGCCATCGCCGAGCAACTCGCCGCGGCGCGCATGAGCTTCGATGTCGGCACCGCCACCATCACCGACACGCACGAGGCGCAGGCGCGTTTCGACCTGGTCACGGCGCAGGAGATCGCCGCGCTCAATGACCTGGATGTCGCCCGCCGCGCCCTGGAGAAGCTGATCAACCGCGAGGCGCCGGCGTTGGCACGTCTGGACGAGCAGGCGCGGTTGCCGCTGCCGCAACCCAATGACATGGAGGTCTGGGTGAGCCAGGCGGAGCGGGATGGCCTGGCGGTGGCTTTGCAGCGCACCGCGCTGGAGATTGCCCAACGCGAAGTGGCGCGTCAGCGCGGTGGCCATCACCCCACGCTCGATCTCGCCGCCAGCTACAGCGACAACCGCAACGTCGCCATCGGCGGCGGAGGTGTCACCGGCAACACCCGTTCCGGCATGGTCGGCATCGAGTTTGCGCTGCCGCTGTATCAGGGCGGCGCCACCCAGTCGCGTGTGCGTGAGAGCCTGGCGCTGCGCGACAAGGCGCAGTTCGACCTGGACGAGGCACGTCGGCAGGCCCGGCTGGATGCGCGCCAGGCGTTTCTCGGTGTGCTCTCGGGTGACGCGCGCGTGCGCGCATTGGAGCAGGCCTTGGTTTCCAGCCAGGCGCAGTTGCGTTCGACCACGCTCGGGCTGGAAGTGGGTGTGCGCACCCGCGTCGATGTGCTCAACGCGCAGCAGCAGTTGTTCACCACGCGCCGCGATCTCGCCGCCGCGCGATACCAGACGCTGATCAGCGGACTGCAATTGAAGGCCGCCGCCGGCAGCCTGACGGTCGAGGATCTGCACGCGGTCGACGCGCTGTTGCGTGAGTCTGCCGGCTGAGCCGGATACCGCGCAGCAAGTAACAATTTCTTCATGTTGGCGTAACATGGCCGCAACGCCGCTTCCCTACCTTTGCCACAACCATGAAAAGGAAAGGAAACGCCATGCTGCGTCAACGACTGGAACAGGAGGGCCGGGCCCGCAAGCACTACACGGCCGGCATCGCTCGTCACCAGGATGAAGTGCGCGAAGCCCAGCGCCTGCGCTGGAAGGTGTTCGCGGAGGAAATGGGCGCCCGCCTGGACAGCCCCGAGCCGGGCCTGGACATCGACCTGTACGACGCCTACTGCGAGCACCTGCTGGTACGCGACGGCGACACCGGCGAGGTGGTGGGCACTTATCGCATCCTGTCGCCGGACAACGCCAAGCGCCTCGGCAGTTACTATTCCGAGAGCGAGTTCGACCTGACCCGCCTGCAGCATCTGCGCGACCGCATGGTGGAACTGGGCCGCTCCTGCGTGCATGCCGAGCACCGGGCCGGTGGCGTGATCACGTTGCTGTGGGCCGGTCTGGCGGAATACATGTTGCGCGGCGGTCATGAATACCTGATCGGCTGCGCCAGCATCGGCATGGCCGATGGCGGCCACAACGCCGCCGCGATCTGGCACGCCGCGCGCGACAAGCATCTGGCGCCGATCGAATGGCGCGTGTTCCCGCGTTGTCCGCTGCCGCTGGACAAGCTGGAAAGTGCCGCCGCGCCGGTGCTGCCGCCGCTGATCAAGGGCTATTTGCGTCTGGGCGCCTACGTTTGCGGCGAGCCGGCCTGGGATCCGGATTTCAATACCGCCGATCTGCCGATCCTGCTGCCGATGAAGAACCTCAATCCGGCCTATGCGCGCCATTTCCTGAAATCGAGCTGACCCGGGCTTCGCGATGTATCCGGGTTACGCCGGCGATACCGGCGGCGAGGCGCGCCCGCGTTGGCGGATAATGACGGTTTCGTCCACGCGGGGAACCCCACCGTTGTTCGGCGCTTATCTGAGGGTGGCACGTCTGGCGCTACATCTGGCACGGGGCGCCTGGATCGTACTGACCCGTTTCCCACGGCTGGACCGTGGCGCGCGTGCCGCGCAGGTCACGCATTGGGCCGGTGCGCTGCTGCGCATCCTGCGCGTCGACGTGAGTGTGCGCGGTGAGCCGCCACGCCAGTGGGTGAACGGCATCCTGATCGCCAGCAATCATGTGTCCTGGCTGGACATCTATCTGTTGCACAGCCTGCTGCCGGCACGCTTCGTATCCAAGGCCGAGGTACGCGGCTGGCCGTTGATCGGCTGGCTGGCCGAGGCCGCCGGCACGGTTTTCCTGGTGCGCGAGCGCAAGGCCGATGCCATGCGGGTCAACCAGGTCATGGCCGAGCACCTGCGCCAGGGGGACTGTCTGGCCTTGTTTCCGGAAGGCACCACGTCGGATGGCAGCGATCTGCTGCCGTTCTACCCGTCGCTGTTCCAGCCGGCGGTGGACGCGGGTGCCCAGGTTTGGCCGGTGTACATCCGCTATCTGGACGCCGATGGCCAGCCCTGTGCCGACGCAGCCTATTACGATGACATCAGCCTGGGCAGTTCGCTGATGAAGATCGCCCGCCACGGCGGTATCTGCGGCGAGGTCTGTTTCCTGCCGCCGATCGACGCCGCCGGCCTGTCCCGGCGTGCGCTGGCACAGGCTGCCGAGGCGGCTATCCGGGCACGGCTTGACGCGCCGGACAACGAACCTGGAAGCACTGTTCGTCCTCCAGTCTGAATGCGGTCAGCGCACCGCCCCACAGACAGCCGGTATCCAGCGCCACCACGTCCTCGCGCACCAGCAGGCCCAGGGTGGACCAATGGCCGAACAGGATGCGCACGTCGCGTGCGCGCCGGCCGGGGAAGTCGAACCATGGCACCAGGCCGGCCGGTGCCGTATCCGGTGCCAGTTTGTGCTGGAACTCCAGACTACCATCGGCATGCAGGAAGCGCGCGCGGGTCAGTACATTGGCAATGAAGCGCAGCCGCTCCTGGCCGCGCAGCGCGTCATGCCAGCGGCGGGGCTCGTTGCCGTACATGTGTGCCAGGAAACCGCGCCAGCCGGGGCCGCGCAGGGTCGCTTCCAGCTCGCCGGCGCATGCCGCAGCGTCGTTCGCGCTCCATTCAGGCGCCAGGCCGGCATGCACCATCATCCACTCGCCCTGACGATGCAGCATGGGTCGGTGGCGTAACCATTCCAGCAGGGGAACACGGTCCGGCGCGCTCAGGATCATGTCCAGCGTGTCCTTGCGATGCGGCGGTACGAAGCCTTCCGCCACCGCCAGCAGATGCAGGTCATGGTTGCCCAGCACCGCCACCACCGCGTCGTCGTGGCGCATGCACCAGCGCAGCACGGCCAGTGAGTCCTCGCCGCGGTTGACCAGGTCGCCGGTGATCCACAGACGGTCCCGCGATGGATCGAACGCCAGTGCTTCGAGCAGCGTGAGCAGTGCCTCGTGGCAGCCCTGGATGTCACCGACCACGTAGGTGCTCATGCGTTCTCCGGATGCGCCGGGACCGTCGCGGGCATCGCTTCGGGTGGTGGCGGGCCCTGCAGGGTCATGAGCGGTTTCATCGCGGTCAGCAGACTGGCGAACAAAGTGTTGTGCTGGCGCTCCTGTTCGGCCAGCAGTCGTTTCATCTGGAAGCGCTGCATGGGCATGGCGAAGCAGGCCGGACAGTTCTCGAAGATCACCGGCAGCCCGGCGTTGCGCGCGAAGTCGCGGGTCTGGCGCTCGCGCGCGTACACCAGCGGCCGGATCACGCGCACGTCGCCGGCGTCGTTGAGGTAATGCGCTTGCATGGTGCGCAGCTTGCCGCCGAAGAACGCGCTCATCAGGAAGCTCTCGGCCAGGTCGTCGAGGTGCTGCGCCAGCGCCAGCACGTTGTAACCCTGCTCGCGCGCCACCCGGTACAGGATGCCGCGGCGCAGGCGGGAACAATAGGCGCAGAAGGAGTCGCCATGCATGTGCGCCGCGGCCGAGGCGGCGATGGGCTGGGACTCGTAGAAGTAGGGGATGCCCAGTTGCTGGAGATAAGGTTTCAGCGGCGAAGGGTCGTATTCCTGCGACTGCGGATCGACGGTGCAGGCGGCCAGCTCGAAACGCACCGGCGCACGCCGGCGCAGATGCATCAGTACGTGCAGCAGGGACAGGCTGTCCTTGCCGCCGGACAGTCCCAGCAGGATGCGGTCGCCGTCGCGGATCATGGCGAAGTCGCCGATCGCACGGCCGGCGGCGGCGAGCAGTGAACGGGGCGGGGTCAGCGCCGCATCCATGCCACTGCGCGCCACGCCCGCATTCAGGGGATGGCCTTGTCCAGGCTGGCCAGGAATTTCTCGGTCGGCTCGTAACCGATGACCTTGAACGGAACCTCGTTGCCCTGTTTGTCGAAGAAGATGATGCCGGGCGGGCCGAACAGTTTGAAGCGTGCCAGCAGCGCCTTGTCGTCGGCATTGTTGGCGGTGACGTCGGCCTTGAGCAACAGCACGTCGCGCAGCCGGTCGTGCACGCGCGGATCGGAGAAGGTGAAGCGTTCCATTTCCTTGCACGACACGCACCAGTCGGCATAGAAATCCAGCATCACGTAGCGTCCGCCGGCGTTGGCGATGGCGGTGTCCAGTTCCGCCACGGAGCGCACGTTCTGGAACGGCAGCTTGGTCTGCTGCTGTGCCGCCCCCGTGCCGCCGCCCTGGTACACCGTCAGAGGTTGCAGCAGGTCGCGACTGCCACCCATCGCGCCCAGCAGCAGGGCGATACCGGCGACCAGCGAAATGATGCCCACCCCTTTCCAGAAGCGGGTGAAGCCCTTGGCGTTGACCGGCAGCGGCTCGAGTGCATGCAGGTACATCGCGGAGATGATCAGCAGTGCCGCCCACAACAGCATGTTCACCACCGCGGACAGCAACGGCGAGATCAGCCAGATCGCCACCGCCAGCAGCGCGACGCCGAAGAAGCGCTTGATGCCGTCCATCCAGCCGCCCGCACGTGGCAGCAGCGCGCCGGCGGACACGCCGACCAGCAGCAGCGGCACGCCCATGCCGAGGGCCAGAGAGAACAGCGAGATGCCGCCCAGCACCACGTCGCCTGTCTGGCTGATGTACAGCAGCGCGCCGGCCAGCGGGGCGGCGACACAGGGACCGACGATCAGCGCGGAGATCGCGCCCATCACGAAGACGCTGGCGAAACGGCCGCCTTTGATGCGGTTGCTGGCCTCGGTGAAGCGGCTTTGCAGGAAGCTGGGCATCTGCAGTTCGTAGAAGCCGAACATGGACATGGCCAGCGCGACGAAGATCGCCGCGCCGATGCCCAGCGCCCATGGATTCTGCAAGGCGTTGGAGATCAACGTGCCGGACAGGCCGGCGGCGATGCCGGCCAGCGCATAGGTCAGCGCCATGCCCAGCACATAGGCCAGCGACAGCAAAAAGCCCTTGGTCTTGGTGATGTGCTGGCCCTGACCGACGATGATGCCGGACAGGATGGGGATCATCGGGAACACGCAGGGGGTCAGTGACAGCAGCAGGCCGAAACCGAAGAAGCTGATGACCACGACCCAATAGCTGCCGCCGGCCAGGAGGGCCTCGATCCGCCCGGTCTCGGAGTCGGCCGCGGCCGGCGCCACCGGAGGGGGCGCCTCGGCTTCGTCGGCGCCGGCGACGCGCATCACGGTGACGCTGAAATCCTCGTATTGCGGCGGGTAGCAGATGCCCTCGTCGGCGCAGCCCTGGTGCGTCGCCTCCAGCTTGAAGCGGCTCTCGCCCTCGGGCAGGCCGGCCATGCGCACCAGTACGGTGAAGTCGCCGTAATACACCGCCATTTTGCCGAAATTGGGGTCGTCCTTCTCCTTGGCCGGCGGCAGATCGAGGCCGGCGACACTGATGCCGGGCGGCTCCGTGACGGTGAACTTGATCATGTCACGGTACAGGTAATAACCCTTGGCGGCGCTGAAGCGCGCCTCCAGATGGCCGTCCGGACGCGGCACCAGCTCCAGTTTGAAGGCTTCCTCCGGGGCAAGGAACTGCTGCTCGCTGCCGCCGCCGAACTCCGACGCCAGGTTGCGCAGGCGGGCGAGCGCGTCCGGGTTCTGCCGGGTCATGCCATCCAGGGCGGGCGAGGCGACGGCCGGCGCGGTGGATTGGGCCGGGGTCGATGCGGCGCTGTAGCGGATGGCGACGGTGCCATCCTGCGGCGGGTAACACACGCCGATGTCGGCGCAGCCCTGGAAGTCCGCCTTCAGATTGAACGCTCCACTGCCGGCGGGCAGCGTGACCGGTATGCGCACGCGGATGTCACCGCGATAGGTTTCGACGCGGCCGAAGAACTCGTCATCCTTGATCTTGCCCGCCGGCATCACCGGTGTGCCGAGCTGGACGCCGCCATCGGCCGTGAACTTGATCTTGTCCTTGTACAGGTAATAGCCGTTGGCGATCAGGAAGCGCGCTTCAACACTGCCGTTGTCGATGAGGCGCGCGGAGTAACGGAACGCCTTGTCGGGTTCCAGTAGATCCTCCTCGGCATGCGCGAAGGCGGAAAACAACAATAGCAGAGCGAGCAACAGGCGCATGGCAGACAGACTCCGGTCAGGCGTCGCGCGGGCCGTCGCCGGCGGCGGACGCTACGGTGGAGCGCGCCACCCAGTCGAGATAGGCGGGCAGGGCGCGCGTGACGTCGAGCGCGACGATTTCCGGCAGCTCGTAGGGATGGTGCGCGCGGATGTGCGCCTCCAGCGCGGCATAACGTTCCGGCATGGTCTTGATGATCAGCGGAACTTCCTCATCTTGCTCGATGCCGTCTTGCCAACGGTATACCGAACGGCACGGGGCGAGCACGCTCACGCACGCCGCCAGTCCCGCCTCGACCAATTGCCGCGCCAGCTTGCCGGCGGCGTCGGCGTCTGGCAGGGTGGTCAGGACGATCTGCATGGAAGGCACGGAAGGCGCTTATGAGACTGGGGTTTGCGGGGATTATAGCCGTGGCCATTCTGGCCCTGGAACTGGTGGGTATCTACCAGATCGGCCAGCGCATCGGCCTGTTCTGGACGCTGCTGTGGCTGGTCGGCGGTGTCGTCGCCGGCGCCATGGTGATCCGCCGTGCCGGCGTCGGTCTGGTGCCCGAGCTGGCCGAGTCGGTGCGGCGTGGCCACGAACCGTTCGGCGTGCTGTGGGCGACCGGCCGGCGCTTCGTTGCCGGCGTGTTGCTGATGCTGCCCGGCGCCGGCAGTGATGTGCTGGCGCTGTTGCTGCTGCTATGGCCGACCCGCACCCGGCCGCTCGCTGCGCGCGGCGCCCCGGCGCAGACCCGTCGCGCCGGCGATGATGTCATCGAGGGCGAATTCCGGCGCGAGGATTGAACCGCCGCGGCGGCGTCACGCCAGTTGCGCGCGCAGGTGGCGCAATGCCACCAGTGTCGCGGCGGCGGCGGGAATGGCCAGCAGCACGCCGACGAAACCGAACAACTGGCCGAAGGCCATCAGCGCGAAGATCACCGCCACCGGATGCAGACCGACGCGGTCGCCCACCAGCCAAGGCGTGATCCACAGACTCTCCAGGGTCTGACCGACGGCGAACACCGCCCATACCAACATCAGCCCGGTGAAGTCGCCGAATTGCGTCCAAGCCGCCAGCGTGCCGAGCAGTACGCCGACGATGGCGCCGAGGTAGGGCACGAACACCAGGATGCCGGACACCAGCCCCACCGCCAGCGCATAGTCGAGGCCGACCAGCCACAGGCCGATGCTGTAGAACAGGCTCATGACCAGGATGACCACGATCTGGCCGCGCACGAACTGGGCCAATACCGCGTCGATCTCGCGCGCCACGGTGAGGGTACGCTGGCGCAGCGCATCGGGGATCCAGCCGGCCGTGCGCGTCAGCACGTCTTTCCAGTCGCGCAGCAGATAGAACAGCACCACCGGCACCAGCACCAGGTTGGCGAGGAAGGCGAGCACAGCCAAGCCGCCGTCGGTCAGTGCCGG
The DNA here is from genome assembly GCA_964440155.1 of uncultured Thiobacillus sp. Lineage (GTDB taxonomy): Bacteria > Pseudomonadota > Gammaproteobacteria > Burkholderiales > Thiobacillaceae > PFJX01. The sequence goes on from CAYTRH010000043.1 coordinate 16,146, forward strand.
CAGATAACGGGCGAGGCCCGACAGCTCGCCGACGTGCGCCTTGAGCCAGTCCAGGATCTGCGCCTGATCGCGTTGCAGGTCGATGTCGAAGTGCGCCGACAGCCAGGGCAGCACGGTGCCGGTACCCCATTCCACCAGGCGCGGCAGCTGTTCCATCAGCAGACGTACCTGCGCTTGTAGCAGCGGTGCCAGGATCAACACCAGCAGCACGAACATCAGCAGCAAGCCGAACAGCACCAGCAGCGTGGCCAGCGTACGGCTGATACGCCGGCCCTGCAGGCGATCGACCAGCGGATCGCACAGATAGGCGAGCGCGGCGGCGATGAGGAAGGGTGTGAGGATGGGGGCGAGCAGATACAGCACCCAGGCGCCGGCGGCGGCGGCGATGAGGTGCGGCAGCCAGCGTTTGAACTCGGGTGCGTTTGCCATGTCGGCTAGAATAGCACCCTTCCCACGCACTCCCGATGGCGCTGCCGTGACCGATCCCTCCCCCCTGTCCTATCGCGATGCCGGCGTCGACATCGATGCCGGCGATTCCCTGGTCGAACGCATCAAACCGCATGCCCGCCGCACGTTGCGACCGGAAGTGCTGGCCGGCATCGGCGGTTTCGGCGCGTTGATGGAACTGCCGCCGCAGTATCGGCAACCGGTGCTGATTTCCGGTACGGATGGCGTCGGTACCAAGCTCAAGCTGGCATTCCAGATGAACCGGCACGACACCATCGGCCAGGATCTGGTGGCCATGAGTGTCAACGACATCCTGGTACAGGGCGCCGAACCGCTGTTCTTCCTGGACTATTTCGCCTGCGGTCGGCTCGACGTCGATGTCGCCGAACAGGTGGTGGCCGGCATCGCGCGCGGCTGCGAACTGGCGGGCTGCGCCTTGATCGGCGGTGAGACGGCGGAGATGCCCGGCATGTATCCGCCCGGCGAGTACGATCTCGCCGGTTTCGCCGTCGGTGTCGCGGAAAAGTCGGCGTTGATAACCGGGCGCGACATCCGTGCCGGTGACATCGTGCTCGGCCTGGCTTCGAGCGGGCCGCATTCCAACGGCTACTCGCTGATCCGCAAGATCGTCGAGCGCGCCGGCGCCGATCTGGCGGCGCCGTTCCACGGCCGCAGCCTGGGCGACACCCTGCTGGAGCCGACGCGCATCTACGTCAAGCCGTTGCTGGCCTTGATGCGCGAGACCCGGGTCAAGGGCCTGGCGCACATCACCGGCGGCGGTATCACCGGCAACGTGCCGCGCGTGTTGCCGGCGGAAGCACAGGCGGTGATCGCGGCGGATGCGTGGCACTGGCCGCCGGTGTTCCAATGGCTGCGCGCGCAGGGCAACGTCGAGCTGGCCGAGATGCACCGCACGTTCAACTGCGGCATCGGCATGGTGCTGGTGGTGGATGCGGGCGATGCCGAGGCGGCTCGGCGGTTTCTCGAGCAGCAGGGCGAGACCGTGTACCGCCTGGGCGAGATCCGCACGCGCGCCGCCGGGCAGGACGCGTGCGTGATCGTGTGATGCGCGTCGTCGTCCTGATCTCCGGGCGCGGCAGCAACCTGCGCGCGCTGCTGCAGGCCGATCTGCCGGTGACCTTCGCCGCGGTCATCAGCAACCGCGCGGATGCCGGCGGGCTCGCGATTGCGGCCGCCCACGGTGTGCCGACGCAGGTGCTGGCGCACCAGGCGTATGCCGATCGTGCGGCCTACGATGATGCATTGGCGCAGGCCATCGACGCGCACGCGCCCGACCTGGTGGTGCTGGCCGGGTTCATGCGTGTACTGACCGCGGATTTCGTGCGCCGCTACCACGGCCGTATGATCAACATCCACCCGGCGCTGCTGCCCGCCTTTCCCGGCTTGAACACGCATGCGCGCGCGCTCGCCGCCGGCGTGCGCGTGCATGGCTGTACGGTGCATTTCGTCACGCCGGAAGTCGATGCCGGCCCCATCATCGCCCAGGCCGCCGTGCCGGTGCGCGCCGGCGACGACGCGCAGACGCTGGCGGCGCGGGTACTGCGTCAGGAGCATCGTCTGTTTCCGAGCGTGCTGCGCTGGTTCGCCCAGGGCCGGGTCAGCCTGACCGATGACGGCGGCGTGACCGTGCGCCTGGATGAGGACATCGACGAGGATGCCGCGCTGGTGGCGCCCTCGGGTTGATGCGCCGGTGTCCGCGCGCGGGCGTGCCTTCGCCGTCGCCCTCGGGTTTTCCGTGTTGGTACACCTGATCGTCCTGACCGGGGTTGGAGCGCCGATCTGGCCGGCTGCGCCGTTGCCGCAGCCGGACCATGCCATCGAAGCCCGTCTGGTGCAGGCGCGGCCGCCGGCCCCGTCCGCACCGGTGGAATCACCCCGGCTCGCTGCGACGCCGGTTGCGCCGCGTGCCACGCCCGTGCCGCCGCAACCGGCGGCGAGCGGTCCGGAGGCC
>CAYTRH010000044.1:0-18557 GCA_964440155.1 uncultured Thiobacillus sp.
TGGTGGAGGCGGCGGGAATCGAACCCGCGTCCGAAAGTCCTCTACAGCAAGCTCTACATACTTAGTCCGGTCGTTTGGTTTTAACCCGCAACACGCCGGCCGAACAGGCTGGTTGCAGGCGAGTCACCTTGATTTAACGCTGAGCCAAGTGACCCGGTACAGCGCGATCCCGTGTGAATGACTCCTCCGCTGGTTGCCCAGCCCGGCCCACGGGCGTGCCGGTGAGGAGTCTGGCCGTCAAGCGGCCAGAGCGTAGGTTTCGTCGTTGGCGACTACTTGATTCCAGATGGATTTACGAGGTCACTGGTCCTCGGTATGCACTTCACTGCTTCGCGACCCCCGTCGAACCCAGGTCGCCCCCTAAACGTAACTCTCAGATGACATCCAACCGAAATAGTTCAATCGGCTTTTGCAATCTACGCGCCCGGCCATAGCCAGTCAAGCAGGTCGCCGGGCGCGTCCAGATAGTCCCGTGCGCCCCAGGTTTCCGGGCTGTCACCGGGGCCGAGGTAGCCGTAACGCGCCAGTAGCGCGGGCATGCCGGCGGAACGCGCCGCCTGGATGTCGCGTTGCGCGTCACCGACATAGATGCAGTGATCGACATCGATGCCGGCGATCCGGCAGGCATGCAGCAGCGGTTCGGGGTGCGGTTTGGCATGCACACAGGTGTCGCCCGAGACGATGCAGGCCGCCCGTTGCGCGAGCCCGTGATGCGCCAGCAGTGGTTCGGTGTAACGCGCCGGCTTGTTGGTCACCACACCCCATGGCAGGCCGTGGGCTTCGAGGTGCCTGAGCACCTCGCCCATACCGGGGAACAACGGCGAGTCTCGGGTCAGCGTGTCAGCGTAATCCTGCAGGAACTCGTCCCGCAACGACGCAAACTCAGCTTGCTCCGGCGCCACGTTGAAGCCGATCCGCAGCAGGCCACGGGTGCCATGAGACGCCTGTGGCCGACACAATTCAGTGGGCACGGGCGGCATTCCGCGTCGGTCGCGCATACGGTTCAGCGCGGCGGCGAGATCGGGCGCGGTATCGAGCAGCGTGCCATCGAGGTCGAACAGCACCGCCCGCGCACGCAGCGCGCGCGCTGCGGCGTCAGACACGCCGGCAGGCCATCAGGTAGTTGACGTCGGTGTCGCGTTCCAGGCGATAGACCTTGGTCAATGGGTTGTAGGTCATGCCCATCAGTTCTACCGGTTCCAGCCCGGCCTGGCGGGCATAGGCCGCGAGTTCGTGCGGTTTGATGAACTTGCCCCAATCGTGCGTGCCCTTGGGCAGCAGATTGAGCAGGTACTCGGCGCCGATGATGGCAAACAGATAGCTCTTGGGGTTGCGGTTCAACGTCGAGAAGAACACCCAGCCATCCGGCTTGACCAGACGCGCACAGGCGGTCATCACCGACACCGGGTCCGGCACGTGCTCAAGCATTTCCATGCAGGTGACCACGTCATAGTGTGCCGGCTGTTCCTCAGCGAGATCCTCGGCCGATACCAGCCGATACTCGACAGTGGCGCCGGATTCGAGCTGGTGCAGACGCGCGACCTTGAGCGGTTTGTCGGCGAGGTCGATACCCGTCACATGGGCGCCCAGGCGATTCATGCTCTCGGCAAGGATGCCGCCGCCGCAGCCGACATCCAGCACTTGCTTGTCTGCCAGGCCGCCGGCAAGCTGGGCAATCCATTGCAGACGCAGCGGGTTGATGTCGTGCAGCGGCTTGAATTCGGAATTGGGATCCCACCAGCGGTGGGCAAGTTGGCTGAACTTGTCGAGTTCGGCCTGATCAGCGTTGCTCATAGGGTCACCTTCGCGCTCTTGCCGGGATTCTCCCGCACAGCCACGCAGCGCGCCAGTGTTACGCGCCCTGCCGCTCACGCCTCAAGTTGCGCCTGGTAATGCTGGCGGAACAACTGTTCGAGTTCGTCGATGATTTCCGCCGCCGGTCTGCCATGAACCAGATGCTGGGTCATCAACGCGGAGGTTTCGTGCAGCAGCTTGGCGCGATCCAGCATCGGATAGGTGGCGCGCAGGCGCTTGATGGCCTTGACCACGCTCTCGCGTTCCGGGCGTGGGATGTCGAGCGGGCGCGATGGCGTGGATGCCGCTTCCGGCTGTTCGCGCGCCAGCAGAAAGTCGGCGTAGTCGAGCAATCCAACGCGACGCTCCGGGCTCATGGCGCGGAACAGGCGCAGCAGACGGCGTTCGTCGGCGGTCATCGCGGCACCTACAAGGCTTACTTGGCGCCCGCCGAATACTCCTTGACCAACGGGCTCTTCTGCAGGAAGTCGAGAAACGATTGCAGCAGTTTGCTGCGGAATTTTTCCTGCGGGTAGACCAGCGACAGTTGACGACGCAGCGGCGGGTTGAGCGGTATCGCGGTCAGTTCGCCCAGGCGAACCTCCTTGTCCACCGTGGTGCTGGAGACCACCGCCACGCCCAGCCCGGAGGCGACGGCACCCTTGATCGCTTCGCGGCTGCCCAACTCCATGACCAGGTTGATCTCGTCCAGCGACACACCGTTGACGCGGAAAAAGTCATCGATGCACTCGCGCGTACCCGACCCGGACTCGCGGCTGATGTAGGGCTGCGAAGCGACATCCTTCGGGCTGACCGATGCCAGCTTGGCGATGTCGCAGAACGGGGCGCAGATCATCACCAGCTCGTCCTCGCAGCACACCTGGGTGACCAGATTGGGATGGTGCGAAGGCGACTCGATCAGGCCCATGTCCAAGGTGTGATCCGCCACCTTGTTCTCGATGGTTTCCGAATTCGCCACGGTCAAACGCGCCTGGGTTTCCGGATGCAGGCGTTTGAACTCGCCCAGCAGGCGTGGCAGCATGTACTCGGCAATGGTGGTGGAGGCGCCAATCAGCAGCGGTCCGCTGACCTGGCCGGTCAGCTCCGAAATGCGCGCTTCCATCTCCGCGGTGAGATTGAGGATGCGCTCGGCGTAGTCCAAGGCCAGCTCACCAGCCGGGGTGAGCGATATCTTGCCGTGCGAACGCTCGAACAGGCGGGTATTGAAGTGTTCCTCCAACTGCTTGACCTGGAAGGTCACCGCCGGCTGGGTCATGAACAGCAATTCCGCAGCCTTGGTGAAGGAGAGCTGCTTGGCGACGGTGTGGAACACCTGGAGACGACGATCCGCCATGCTTATGTGCTGATAAATTTTAGTTATGTAATTCAATCATAATTTGCTTATCAAATACACCCTCAGCCTTGGCTGGGGGGTGATGCGGTCGATGCGGCGCGGCGCGGGCGCATACCCGCGATGGCTTACCGCGCAGGCACGGTGCCGCGTCAAAGGGTGAGTGGGGGTACGCGCGCAGCGAACTGTCGGCGTTGATTGCAGCGGTCGCCGGCCAGCGCAAAGCCGAGCAGGCAGCCAGTCTCGTCGACGAACAGATACACCGCACCCGCCGCGTCATCGTGTTCACGCAACCACTCGCCCGCAGCACCCGGCGCTGGTGGACAGACCACCAGCGGGCAGGCTGGCGTCTTCACCACGACCGGCATGGCCGGCAGTTCGACGAACGTCGGCGTGCCGGTCAGCGTGGCCGCCAATGCCCGAGCCTGCTGCATGATGGGCAGTACGTAGGGCAGAAAATGCGTGCCAACCTGGGCGCAGTCACCCAGAGCGAATACGTCGGGGTCGGCGGTGGCGAGCATGGCGTCGACGACGACCCCGCGTTCGACCTTCAGCCCGGCCGCCGCCACCCAAGCCGCATCCGACTCCAGGCCGGTGGCGGCGAGGGTGAGATCGGGCCGCAGCATCTCGCCGTCGTCCAAACGCAGCAGACAGCCGGGTGGCGTCGCCTCGATGGCGGTGATGGACCGGCCGCAGCGCCACACCACGCCAACGTTCGCCAGCGCGTCACGCATGCGTCGGGACAACGCCTCCGGCAACAGCGCGGCGAGGGGCCGCGGGGCCTGCTCGATCAGCGTGACGCGATGACCGGAGACCGCCAGATCGTTGGCGAATTCGCAGCCGACCAGACCGGCGCCCTGGATGCATACGTGCATGCCACGGTGCAGCCGTGTACGAAACGCCAGGTAGGCGTCGAGATGGTTGATACGGGCCATGGTCTGCGCCCCCGGGAAGGTCAGCGTGCGCGGCTGCGCGCCATGGGCCAGCACCAAGCGTCGATAGGCGACGATACCGCCTGTGGTCTCGACGCGATGCGCCTGACGGTCCAGGCTCAGCGCCTGACAGTGCGGCAACACGCGTATGCCCAGCTTCGCCGCCTGTGCATCGGCATCGGCCTGTACCAGAGCAGCCGGATTCAGCCCCTGCGCCAGCGCGTTGGACAGTACCGGCTTGGAATACAGGGCGGCGGCGTCGGCACTGACGAGCAGGATGTCGCGTCCCGGATCGAGCTTGCGCACCTCGCGCGCCAGCGTATAGCCGGCCAGGCCGGCGCCGACGATGAGCAGATCCGCCGCGTGCATGACCTTCGACGCTACGCCTCGTAAGGCTCGAAATCGGCCTTGGTCACACCGCAGTCCGGGCAGGCCCAGGTATCGGGAATGTCTTCCAGGCGCGTTCCCGGCGGGATGCCATCGCCAGGCAGCCCCAGCGCCTCGTCATAGATCAGGTCGCAGACCATGCAGATCCACTTGCGGTAATCCGTGGCCACCGCCGTGCCTTCACTGACGACATACATTTCACGACTCCTTGCTGGGTTCGAGCACACCGAGGATGGTGGCGAAGATCGGATCGAGTTCGGCGGCGATGGCGTCCAGAGCGGCATTGCCGTAAGGCGCGAACACTTCCCGTGCAGTGCGCATGGCCACGTAGGTTCTTCCGTCAACCTCGTACAGGTGTACGCGCAACGGAATGTCGATGCCCGCGCGTTTGTCCGCCTGCCACACGCGGATCGCGAAATCCGGCCGGAAGATCTCCAGAATCTGGTCGGCTGGCACCGTCAGACCGCGCTTCGCGGCGTTGGCCTGCCCGTTGATGTGCGCCACCAGCCCCATGGGTACGGCCTGCACCGCTTCGATCAGCCTGGCGGCAGCGGCTTCCACGGACACGTCGACTTGCATGCGTATCATGGTGCGTTCCTAGGCAGTGCATGCGCATGCGGCGGGCGCGGTTTCCATATCGAACAACTCCTTGCGCAGGTGCTTGGTCGCCGGCGTGACGATGGCGATGAAGTAGGCTTCGCGCAGGCGGCGCTGTGCAGCGTTGTTGATCAGGTAGCCCTTGGCGCCCAGGTGCAGCATGGCCGCGTTGGCTGCCTTCAGGGACAGTTCGCCGCCGGCAAGACGCAGTTCCAGCGTTTCGCGCACGTGCGGCGCGCTGCCATCGCGCTCGATCTTCTCCGCCAACGTGTAGGTCTGCGCGCGCGCGGCATGCAGTACGTTCTCGATGTCCTCGACCTGATCGTCGAGGAAACGGTTGACGTGCGCGTGCGTGCGGTTGGAACGCTTCATCATCGCCACGCAGGCGTCGATCAGTCCCAGGCCCATGCCCATTTGCAACAGAATGAAGGCGGACTTGGTCCGGTCGCGGAAGTCGGCGAACTCTGCACCCGGATGGCAGAGCACCTGTTCCTCCGGCAGGAAGGCGTCGCGGAACTGGCAGGCGAAAGTATTGGTGCCGTCCATGCCAATGAAGCGCGCGTTCTGCACCAGCGTCAGCCCGGGATGATCACCATGCACCAGGCCGATCAGCAGGCCTGACTCGCCGGCGACACTGGCCCCCATATGGAAATAGTGATCGACGCCGATGTTGGATACCCAGGGCAGCGTGCCGTTGATCAGATAGCCGCCCTCCACCCTGGTCGCCTTCAGCCGCGCTTCCTCGATGCCGACGCAGGATTTCATCGAATTGGACTGGCCCGTGCCGCCCAGCTTGGCGCCGCTGGCGATGCGTGGCAGTACGTCCGCGCGCAGCGCCGCGTTGGGGCTGTTGAGCAGGTACCACTGCAGCGCATACTGCGCCCAAACCAGGAAGCCGGTGGACACGCACTCCTTGGACACCTCCTCGATCACCTGAATGGCGTGCTTCAGACCGCGTCCGCTGCCGCCCAGCGAGCTCGGCGCCAGACTGGCAAACCCGCCGATGGCGCCGAGCTGGTGCATGAACGCCTTGGGATATTGGGCGTGGATGTCGATGTCGACCACCTTGGGCGCCAGTGCCTTGGCGATCAGCTCGCTCAATCCGGGTAACACCTCGCCCGCGCCGCGGGTGGGAAATTCCATGATTTGGGAGACGGCCTCCCGCACTTCGATTGTCATCGTGATTACTCCTGATACGTGTTGCGTGACCCGAACGCCGCGTCGACGGGTTCGGGCGGTGGCGTCGGGTCAGGCCAGGTCAACCGTCACGTTCACCGGATTGCGCAACGTGTTGGCCACCGGCGACCAGGCGTTGGCATGCGCGACCAGGTTCTTCAACTCCTCCTCGGTGGCATCGCCTTCCAGGTGTACCTTGACACGCACGTCCGTGAAGCCCAGCTTCTTGGCGGGATCGAGATCGCCCACGCCCCACACCGCGGTGACGTTGATGTCGCCCTCCAGTTCGAGCTCGATCTTCGACAGCTTGATGCCCAGCGCGACGGCATTGGCGTGCAGGCCGACCGACAGGCAGGAGCCGAGCGTGGCCAGCACCGCCTCGGACGGGTTGGGCGCGGTGTCGTCACCCAGCAGATGCGGCGGCTCGTCGATTACGTGTGCTTCGAGATTGCGCACATAGGTGAGATTGCGGAACTTGCTTTCGCAGACCGTCTTGGCTTTCAGGGTTACCACACTGGCAGGATTGGCCTTGCCCTTGGCGGCTAGGTTGGCCAGCCCTTCGGCATCGATGGGCTCCAGCACGGTCTTGGCGTTCAGCACGGTGGCTTCGGACATTTGCTACTCCTTGGGTTCGGTCGGTTCGGTCAAGCCCAACGTGGACTCGCCTGACCATGAGCAACGTCCGTGCCAGATTGTCAATTCACCGAACAACTACATGTTTTATTTTGATTTTTTACAACACAAGGTCACTCGACCGGCCCCGTTTCGAATCTCGATAGGACATATTGTGAACATTTTGTCCATCCCTTAGTGCACAATCATTCGGGCCATCCATCGAGCCTCGCGGCTTTCGGGCACCGATCAGCCCGCCTGATGTGAGCTTTTCGCCTTCACGCGCGGGCGCGCGGTATGTTCGATACCCAGCACCTTCATGCGGTAGTTGAACTGCCGCAAGGTCATGTTCAGGCTCTGCGCAGCCCGTGACTTGTTACCGTCACACACGCGCAGCGCCGCCTCGATGGCGCCGCGGTCGCTTTCACGCACGCTGTGGTAGGCCCGAACGTGCGGCTGTGAGGCAGGCGCCACCGCGGCGGGCATGGCAAATCCGGTGACCTGCTGCGCCTCGACAATCGGCGTAGCGCTTTCGGCACGTAACACCTGCGCCACTTCCGCCTCACCGATCAGGCTGTTCTCCGCCAGCAGCGCCAGGCGTTCCAGCACGTTGCGCAATTGACGGATATTGCCTGGCCAGGGATGTTCGCCGAGCAGACGCATCGCCTCCGGGGTGATATTGACGTTGCGCTGGTAGCCCTGGTTGATCTGGTTGAGGTAATAGCGCACCAGATGCCGCACGTCCTCACGGCGTTCGCGCAGCGCCGGCAGCCGTACCGGGATGACATTGAGGCGGTAGAACAGATCCAGACGGAACTTGCCCTGGCTCACCAGATGCTGCAGGTCCTGGTGCGTGGCGGCGACGATGCGCACGTTCACCGCCACTTCCTTGCGCCCGCCGATGCGCTGGATGGTGTGTTCCTGCAGCACGCGCAACAACTTCACCTGCATGGCCAGCGGCAGATCGCCGACCTCGTCGAGGAACAGCGTGCCGCCGTCAGCCTGTTCGAAATAGCCCGGCCGGCCCGTCGTGGCGCCGGTAAAGGCACCCTTTTCATAGCCGAACAGTTCCGACTCGACCAGGTTCTCCGGTATCGCGCCGCAATTGACCTTGACGAAAGGGCTGTCACGCCGCTGACTGGACATGTGCAGTGCGCGCGCGAACAACTCCTTGCCGGTGCCCGACTCGCCGAGCAGCAGCACGGTGGCGTCGGTCTGCGCGACCTGCTCGATCTGCTTGAGCGCACGCCGCAACTGCAGGGACTCGCCGACGATGCCGAAGGAACCGAAAGTGCTGTGATCCTTGTTCAGCGCCCATTTCAGTTCGCGGTTTTCGCTTTCCAGCCGGGCGGTGCGCTCACGCACATACTCGTTGAGCAGGATCACGTGCGCGATCAGTGTCGCCGCGATCTTCAGGATTTGCAGGTCGCGCACCAGCGGCCGCGGACGCTCGCGCAGCCGGTGCACCCCCAGCACCCCGATGGTCCGCCCACCCTGCTCGATGGGCAAGGCGATGAACGACACCACTTCCTTGGGCAGACGCGCCCGATCGACCGCACGGAACAGGAAACCGGGCTCGGCATCGACGTCCTGCACGATTACCGTTTCCCCACTCTGCATCACCCGCCCGGTGATGCCCTCGCCCCGGCGGTACTCGCCGCGACCGATCTCCTCCTGGGTCAGACCATAGGCATAGGCGATGCGCAGCCTCTCGGTCGCAGGATCCGGCAGGATCACGCGGCCACGGTTGAGGCCGACGAATTCCGACAGCAGGTGCAGGATCTCGCGGACCACGAAGGCCTCGTCCCGACTCTTGCCGAGCAGGGCGATGGCCTCGCGGATCACCAGCATTTCCTCGTCCGCCAGGGTCTGCAATGGGGGTTTGTCCAACGAGGGATTCACGGCGGTGCTGTCGGGCATGGTGGTCGGTATCGGGCGGCACTGGGCACATGATAAGACACGAACCAAACCGACAAAACAATTTTTTACAATTTGTACATCATTGCAGCACACAGCCAGCACCGAGTTGGAGCATTGCTGGTTCTGAAAGCGCTTCCACCTGGTGCGCGCGCGCCATCGCGGTGCACCTTAATCGATCTACTACTCAACGACTTGCACTATCTGACGGGATACCCGCACGGCGAACCAGCTTATTTCAGGCGTACTTTTAGGGGGATGCGCACATTGCTTTGACAAACAGGTCTCATCAAAAATTGTTGGCACGATTAGTGCTGATTGTTTACCCGACAGCCAACCGACCCTGAGAGGAGTTCGCCATGTCGGGATTCGACAACCCCTTCGACCCCAAGATCAAACTGCATCGCGGCTGCACCTGCGGCCAGCATCACAGCCAGGCCGAACATGACCGCGAAGCGGCCCTGAGCGGCGAGGAGGCACACCTGTCACGGGCGGTGGAATCCGCAGTGATGCGCGCGCTGTTCCCCGAGGACGCCACGCGCCGTGCTTTCCTGCGCGCGGTCGGCGCCGGTACCGCGCTGGCCGCCATTTCCAGCTTCCTGCCGCTGGACACGATGAAGGCAATGGCGTCGGAAACCGGGCCGCTGGAGAAGAAGGACGTGAAGATCGGGTTCCTGCCGATCACCTGTTCCACGCCCATCGTCGCCGCCGACCCGCTCGGCTTCTATGAAAAGCAGGGTCTCAACGTCTCGCTGCTGCGCACCGCCGGTTGGGCCGTGGTACGCGACAAGACACTGGCGGGCGAATTCGACGCCACGCAGATGCTCTCGCCCATGCCGCTGGCCATCTCCATGGGCCTGGGCGCCAGCGCCACGCCCTTGGTGGTGCCGGCCATCCAGAACGTGAACGGCAACGCCATCACCCTGCACATCAAGCACAGGGACAAGCGCGATCCCAAACAATGGAAGGGCATGGTGTTCGGCATACCGTTCGAGTATTCCATGCACAATTTCCTGTTGCGCCATTACCTGGCGGAACACGGCATCGACCCGGACAAGGACGTGCAGTTGCGCGTGATGCCGCCACCGGACATGGTGGCCAACTTACGTGCTGGCGGCATCGACGGTTTCATCGTCGCCGAGCCGTTCAACCAGCGCGCGGTGTTCGATGGCGTCGGCTTCATCCACATGCTGACCAGCGAAATCTGGGACAAGCATCCCTGCTGCGCCTTCACCGCCACCACCGACTTCGTGCGCAGGAATCCGAATACCTTCGCCGCGCTGTTCCGCGCCATCGTCAATTCCACCATGCACTGCTCGGAGCAGGCCAACCGCAAGTCGGTGGCGGAAGCCATACACGGCGCACAACACCTGGGCCAGCCGCTGACCGTGCTGGAACAGGTGCTCACCGGCCGCTATGCCGATGGACTGGGCAACGTGCGCAACGACCCCAACCGCATCGACTTCGATCCCTTCCCGTGGCAGTCCATGGCGGTGTGGATGCTGACGCAGATGCAACGCTGGGGCTATGTCAAGGGCGAGATCAACTACAGCCGCATCGCCGAGCAGATCTTCCTCGCCACCGACGCGCGCAAGCGCATGGCGGAACTGGGCTACACCGCGCCGCGGGCCAACTCGATGCGCCACACCATCCTCGGCCAGACCTTCGACCCGGCACGCGCCAGGGCCTACATGAAGTCGCTGCCGATGAGCAAGGGCTGATCCGCCACCCCCGAGACCAGGAGACCCAAAATGTCACTCTTCAAGAATCCCTTCGACGCGCGCGTCAAGCTGGGCCGTTGCAGTTGCGGCAAGCATCACAGCCAGGCCGAGCATGACGCGGAGCAGGAACGCCTGGAAGGCGAAGCGGCGATCGACCGCGTGGTGGAATCGGCGGTCATGCGTGCGCTGTTCCCGGTGGACGAGGATCGCCGCAACTTCATCCGCGCGGTAGGCGCCACCACCGCCATGGCGGCGGTCGGCACCTTGTTCCCGCTGGACGTGGTGAAGGCGCTGGCTCAGGAGCGGAGAGCGCTGGAGAAAAAGGATGTCAAGATCGGCTTCGTGCCCATCACCTGCGCCACGCCGCTGATCATGGCCCACCCCATGGGGTTCTACGCGCGCGAGGGGCTGGACGTGCAGGTGATCAAGACCGCCGGTTGGGCCCTGGTGCGCGACAAGGTGCTGAACCGGGAATACGACGCCTCGCACATGCTCTCGCCGATGCCCATTGCCATCAGCATGGGCCTGGGCTCGCGCCCCGATCCCACCTACGTGGCCACCATCCAGAACATCAACGGCCAGGCCATCACGCTGCACAGCAAGCACGCCGACAAGCGCCAGGATCCCGCCACGTGGAAAGGCATGAAGTTCGCCGTGCCGTTCGACTACTCCATCCACAACCTGCTGCTGCGCTACTACCTGGCCGAGCACGGCGTCGACCCGGATCGCGACGTGCAGATCAGCGTGGTGCCGCCACCCGAGATGGTGGCCAACCTGCGCGCCGGCAACATCGACGGCTATCTGGGGCCGGAACCGTTCAACCAGCGCGCCGTGTTCGAAGGCGTCGGTTTCATCCACATGCTGTCCCGGGATCTGTGGGAGGGTCATCCCTGCTGCGCGTTCGGCGTCACCGGCCGATTCGTGCAGGAGAACCCGAATACCTTCGCCGCCCTGTTCCGCGCCATCGCCAACGCCACCGTCTACGCGCACAAGGCGGAAAACCGCAAGGAGATCGTCAAGGCGATCGCCCCGGCAGCCTACCTCAACCAGCCGGAGTTGGTGCTCGACCAGGTGATGACCGGGCGCTTCGCCGACGGTCTGGGCAACGTGGTCAACGCGCCCAACCGCGTCGACTTCGATCCCTTCCCGTGGAATTCCATGGGCGTATGGATGCTGACGCAGCTGAAGCGCTGGGGCTACATCAAGGGTGACGTCAACTACAAGCAGGTGTCGGAACAAATCTTCCTGGCCACCGACGCACGCCGCCGGCTCAGCGAGATGGGGCTGCCTGCGCCGCGCAGCAACTACACCCGCCACACCATCATGGGCAAGGTTTTCGACCCGGACCGGCCGGAAGCCTACCTCAATTCGTTCAAGATCCGGAGGACTTGACCATGCTCGCTTCCATTCCCCTGCGCTCCGCGCTGGTCTCGCTGCTGCTGCTGTTCACCTTCCTGATGGCCTGGCATCTGGCCGCGCTGCCCAAGGAGGCGGCAACCGGCGCCATGGACGACGAATACGCCATGCTCATGGGGCTGGCCGGCGGTGGTGCACAACAGAGCACGGTGCCGGGTCCGGCCGATGTCGGCAAGACCATGTGGCAGAGCCTGTCCGACCCGTTTTACGACAATGGTCCCAACGACAAGGGCATCGGCATCCAGCTCGCCTATTCGCTCGGCCGCGTGTTGCTCGGCTTTCTGTTCGCCGCCGCCGTGGCGGTACCGCTGGGCTTCGTCATCGGCATGTCCCCGGTGATGCGTGGCGCGCTCGACCCCTACGTGCAGATCCTCAAGCCCATCTCGCCGCTGGCGTGGATGCCGCTGGCGCTGTACACCATCAAGGATTCGGGCATCTCGTCCATCTTCGTGATCTTCATCTGTTCGCTGTGGCCGATGCTGATCAATACCGCGCACGGCGTGGCAACGGTGAAGAAAGAATGGCTCAACGTCGCCAAGACGCTGGAGGTCAACGCGCTGCGCACCGCCTGGCGCGTCATCCTGCCGGCCGCCGCGCCGACCATCGTCACCGGCATGCGCATCTCCATGGGCATCGCCTGGCTGGTGATCGTCGCCGCCGAGATGCTGGTGGGCGGCACCGGCATCGGCTACTTCGTGTGGAACGAGTGGAACAACCTGAGCCTCACCAACGTGATCTTCGCCATCCTCATGATCGGCCTGGTCGGCATGGTCCTGGACATGATCTTCGGCGGCCTGCTCAAGCTGGTCACCTATCGCGAATGAACGCCAAGCAAGGAGTCGAACGCATGCATACCCAGGAGTTTCTCAAGGTCGAGGGGCTGGCCAAGGTCTTCCCCGGCAGCCGTGGCGGCGCCCCGCTGACGGTGTTCGAAGACATCCATTTCAGCATCGCCAAGGGCGAGTTCGTCTGCATCATCGGCCACTCGGGCTGCGGCAAGACCACCATCCTCAACGTGCTGGCCGGGCTTGACGAGGCCACGGCCGGCGCGGTGATCATGGACGGTCGCGAGGTTTCCGGACCCAGCCTGGATCGCGGCGTGGTGTTCCAGGGCCACGCGCTGATGCCCTGGCTGTCGGTCATGAAGAACATCGAGTTCGCGGTGACATCGCGCTGGCCCGACTGGAAAAAGGACAAGGTGCGCGCCCACTGTCAAAAGTACATCGACCTGGTGCACCTGACCGGACACGAGCACAAGAAACCGGCCGAACTATCCGGTGGCATGAAGCAGCGCGTGGGCATCGCCCGCGCCTTCGCCATAGAGCCCAAGATGCTGCTGATGGACGAGCCGTTCGGCGCGCTGGACGCGCT
This sequence comes from uncultured Thiobacillus sp., assembly GCA_964440155.1. GTDB lineage: Bacteria > Pseudomonadota > Gammaproteobacteria > Burkholderiales > Thiobacillaceae > PFJX01. The sequence continues at coordinate 13,275 of CAYTRH010000044.1, forward strand.
GACCCGCGGCGTCATCCAGGACGAGTTGGAGAACATCTGCGCGGCCACGCACCAGACCGTGTTCATGATCACGCACGATGTGGACGAGGCCATCCTGCTCGCCGACAAGATCATTCTGATGACCAACGGTCCGCAGGCCAAGATCGCCGAGATCGTGGTCAACACGCTGCCGCGCGAGCGCACGCGCAACGACATGCACAAGCACCCGCACTTCTACCGCATCCGCAATCATCTGGTCGACTTCCTGGTCTGTCGCTCCAAAGTGCTGGCCGGCGGTGCCATGCCCAAAGGTTACGACACGCGCCACCCGCCGCTGGTGCGTCCCGGCCTGGAACCCGATGCCGAAGCCGGCATGGAGGACGAGCGGGTGCGGCCGCTGCGCCAGCCCCTGCCCCCCTCCCCCGCGCCGGCCATGCAGGCGGTCGGCTGAACCCTTCCCTCGTCCATCACGGAGAACACATCATGAACCGCAACGACGTCACCGAACTGATCATCACCAACCGGCTGAAAAAGGGCATCAAGTGGGAAGCCCTGGCCAAAGCCGTCGGCCAGAGCAAGGAATGGGTCACCGCCGGCTGCCTCGGCCAGATGACCTTCACCGCCGAACAGGCCAAGACCGTGGGCGAGATGCTCGACCTGCCGGCCGAGGCGGTCGCGCTGCTGCAGGTGGTGCCCTACAAGGGCGCCCTGCCCACGACGGTGCCCACCGATCCACTGATCTATCGCTTCTATGAACTGATCATGGTCTACGGCACCACCATCAAGGAACTGATCCACGAAGAGTTCGGCGACGGCATCATGAGCGCCATCGACTTCTCCATGGACATCACTCGCGTGCCCGACCCCAAGGGCGACCGCGTCAACATCGTGCTGAACGGCAAGTTCCTGCCGTACAGGACCTACTGAGCCGAGTGGCATGCTCAGGCCGCCGGGCGCGACCGTGCCGGCGGCGTGATTTTCACCTTGAGCGCGGTCAACCGGCACGCTATGGCCGCGGTGTGAGGCGCAACGGCGGCGTGGTATAACGCCGCCCATGCTCGCCCCCGCCGCACCCGGCCGGTCTGAATGAACCGTGGTTTCTATACCATTCTGACCGCGCAGTTCTTCTCCGCACTGGCGGACAACGCGCTGCTGTTCGCGGCCATCGCGCTGCTGATGAACCTGTCCGCACCGGACTGGCACGTGCCGTTGTTGCAGCAGTTCTTCATCGTTTCCTACATCGTGCTGGCGCCCTTCGTCGGTGCATTCGCCGACGCGCTGCCAAAGGGCCGGGTGATGTTCGTGTCCAACGCGGTCAAGGTGGTGGGCTGCCTGGCCATGCTGCTGGGCATGCAACCGCTGTATGCCTATGCCATCGTCGGGCTGGGCGCGGCCGCCTATTCGCCGGCCAAATACGGCATCCTCACCGAGTACCTGCCGCCGTCGCTGTTGGTGCGCGCCAACAGTTGGATGGAGGGCGCCACGGTGGCCGCCATCATCCTCGGCGCGATCCTCGGCGGTCTGCTGATCAATCCGGCGTTGATCGGCCCTCGGCTGGCCGACTGGCAACTGGACGGCATCATCTCGGTGCCGCAGTTCGCCATCGTGCTGATCCTGCTGCTGTATCTCGCCGCTGCCTGGATCAACCTGTACATCCCCCGTCTGCCGCCCGATCACGCGCTGGCGAAGAAGACGCCGCTGTACCTGCTGCACGATTTCTGGCACGCCTTCCGTCTGCTGTGGAAGGATCCGCTGGGTCAGGTCTCGCTGGCGGTGACCACGCTGTTCTGGGGTGTCGGCGCCACGTTGCGCCTGGTCGTGCTGGCCTGGGCCGCGTTCAACCTCAAGTTCGATCTGGCACAGGCCACCCAGCTCACTGCCATCGTCGCCATCGGTATCGCCGCCGGCGCGGCAGTGGCCGGCAAGTGGGTGCGGCTGGAAGACTCGGTACGGGTGCTACCGGCAGGCATCGTCCTCGGCTTTGCCGTGGTCACGCTGGTATTCGTCGAGGACTGGCGCGTCGCCGCGGTGCTGTTGCTGTTCATCGGCGCGCTGTCGGGCTACTTCGTGGTGCCGCTGAATGCGCTGCTACAGCATCGCGGTCATCTGCTGATGGGCGCGGGCCATTCCATTGCGGTACAGAACTTCAACGAAAACATTGGCATCCTGGTACTGCTAGGTGTCTATGCGCTGATGGTCGGTCAGGGCGTACACATCCATGGCGTGGTGGTCGGCTTCGGCCTGTTCATCAGCCTGGCCATGAGTGTGATCTGGCGCATGCACCGCTACGACGAGGTGCACTGAAGCCGGGGTTTCCGGCAGCGTGCAGCTTCCAGCCTGCACCCGGCCTTCTGCATGGAGTCATCGGCGACCGGGCCCGCGGGTCAGATCAGCAGCAGTTTGCACACACGCTGGTGTTCCCGCCAAAACGCTGCGGCATCGGCGAAGACGTCGATCAAGGTTGCCAGGTCCGCAGCCGGCAAGGCTTCAGCGTGGATGATGGCCAGCAGGATGGCTCCCTCCTGCCAACTCATGTCGGTCAGACATTCCTCCAGCGCGTCCCAGTTCTGACCGTAGTACTCGGGAAACGCCAGCGCCTCGCCCAGCGCGGAGAGCAGTGCGGCCTTGTCGGTCAGCCCACGACCGTCCAGCACGGCCAGGCGCCCACGCAGGTCATGCACGCCATTGGTTTGCGGGTCGGTCAACAACGGGCTGGTCTCGGTCATTCACGGATGCGGCGAAAGGTTTCGTAATGGTCCGCGGTATACCAATAATCCTGCGCCTGGCCGGCGACGATGCGTCGCGCGCCACGGTGCTTCACCCCCGGGGTCGGCACCGTGTATTCGCGGTAATAGCCGCGAGGCCGGGGCGGCAGGCGACCTTCGCGATTGTGGAACACGGTACCGTCCTTGCTGTACGGAAACGGTCCGCCCTGCTTGATCAGCGCCAGGGTCTGGCGCGCCTCGGGCGGCAGATCGATTACCCGGATGTCGCCAGCGCCACCGGCATTGCGGCCGCTGTCGCCATTGCCGTGCAGTGCGAATAGCCCGGCCAGCAGGCTCAACACGACCAGCACCACGATGCCGATCGTGCGCGGCGTGACCGGCGCGCGCATCAGGTATGGTCGTCGGCGTGGCGGGCGATGTAGTCCTTCACCCGCGCGACATCGACCGGCAGCGTCTCCACGCGGCGCGGCAGGCTCTCAAGGTTTTCCAGCCCGGCCGGACGCTCGGGACGCACGCCGAGCGCCTCGCGGATGGTGTCCTCGAACTTGGCCGGTAGTGCGGTTTCCAGGCACACCAGCGGCACACCGGCACGGCGATGTTCCAGGCCCACCTTGAGGCCGTCGGCGGTGTGCGTGTCGATCATCGTGGCGTAGCGCCGCCAGCACATGCGTATGGTGTCCAGGCGGTCGGCATGCGTGCTCTTGCCCGACAGCAGGCCGAATTCAGCGACCTTGTCGAACAGGCCGGTGGGCTTGAGATCGAAACTGTCGCCGGCATCGACCGCGCGCCACAACGCCGCCACGCGCGCGCCATCGCGACCGGTCAGATCGGCGATGAAGCGTTCGAAGTTGGACGCCTTGGAGATGTCCATCGACGGGCTGGAGGTGTGCAACGTCTCCGCCGATTTGCGCGGGCGGTAGACGCCGGTGCGGAAGAACTCGTCGAGCACGTCGTTCTCGTTGGTGGCGACGATCAGGTGGCCGACCGGCAGACCCATCATGCGCGCGATGTGACCGGCGCAGACGTTACCGAAGTTGCCCGATGGCACGCTGAAATCGACTTCTTCGCCGTTCGCCGCGGTCACCGCGAAGTAGGCCTTGAAGTAATAGATCACCTGCGCCGCCACCCGCGCCCAGTTGATCGAGTTGACCGCGCCGATGCGCCACCTTGCCTTGAACTCCAGGTCGTTGGATACCGCCTTGACGATGTCCTGGCAGTCGTCGAACACACCTTCGATGGCCAGGTTGAAGATGTTGGCGTCCTGCAGCGAGTACATCTGCGCCTGCTGAAACGGCGTCATGCCGTGCACCGGCGACAGCATGAACACGCGCACGTTGTGCTTGCCGCGCATGGCGTATTCGGCCGCCGAGCCGGTATCGCCGGAAGTGGCACCGAGGATGTTGATGTCCCGCCCGGCCCGTTCGAGCGCATACTCGAACAGGTTGCCGAGCAATTGCATGGCCATGTCCTTGAACGCCAGCGTCGGGCCGTTGGATAGTTCCAGCAGATACAGACCGTCCTCCAGCCTGCGTACCGGCGCAATCTGGCTGAAGTCGGAGTCGCCGCGCCCATGGCTGTAGGTGGCCGTGGTGTAGGTCCGGTCGATCAGCGCACGCAGATCGTTTGCCGGGAGGTCATCGGCCAGACGCGACAGGATGGCGAAGGCCAGCTGGCGGTAGTCCATGCCGCGCATTGCCGCCAGGTCGGCGGCGTCGAAACGCGGATAACGCTCGGGCAGGTACAGACCGCCATCCGGCGCCAGGCCGCCGAGCAGGATTTGCGAGAAGGTCTGTGCCGGTGCCTGGCCGCGGGTGGAGAGATAACGCATGCGGATCAGCCTTGCAGCGTTTCCAGGCGGATGCGCGTCACCGTCCCAAGGATGCTGTCCAGCGCCTCGATGCGCGCGATGGCGGCATCGACGTCGCGCTCGAGTGCGACGTGAGTCAGCAGCACCACGTCGGTCTGGTCCTCGCCTTCGTCCGGTTCCTTCTGGATCATGGCGTCGATGGAGATGGACAGGTCGGCGAGGATGCGCGTCACATCGGCCAGCACGCCGGGCTTGTCCAGCGCACGCATGCGCAGGTAGCAGGCGGTTTCCACCTCGGCCAGCGGCAGGATGGGCAGATCGGACAGACGGTCCGGCTGGAAGGCCAGATGCGGCACACGATGCTGCGGGTCGGCGGTGTGCAGCCGGGTGACGTCGACCAGATCGGCAATCACCGCGCTGGCGGTCGGCTCGGCACCGGCGCCCTTGCCGTAGTACAGCGTGGCGCCGACCGCGTCGCCCCACACCAGCACCGCGTTCATGGCACCCTCGACGTTGGCGATCAGCCGCTTCGCCGGGATCAGCGTGGGATGCACGCGCAGTTCGACGCCGTGGTCCTTGCGCTTGGCGATACCCAGGAGCTTGATGCGGTAGCCGAGCTGTTCGGCGTAACGGATGTCGGCCGCCTGCAGGCGGGTGATGCCCTCCACGTGGCACTTGTCGAACTGGATCGGGATACCGAAGGCGATGGACGCCATCAGCGTGGCCTTGTGCGCGGCATCCACGCCCTCGATGTCGAAGGTCGGATCGGCC
>CAYTRH010000045.1:0-18435 GCA_964440155.1 uncultured Thiobacillus sp.
TGGACGGCGGCGACACCTGGCAGGGCTCCGCCACCTCGCTGTGGACCAACGCCCAGGACATGGTCGACGCCTGCATCCAACTCGGTGTCAACGTCATGACGCCACACTGGGAAGCCACCTTCGGCGCGGATCGCGTCATGGAAGTGGTGCAGAACGACTTCGCCAAGAACGGCGTTGATTTCGTCGCGCAGAACGTCATCACCCAGGACTTCGGCGACCAGGTGTTCCAGCCTTACGTGATGAAGGACATCAACGGCGTGCAGGTCGCCGTCATCGGCCAGGCCTTCCCGTACACGCCCATCGCCAACCCGCGCTACATGATTCCGGACTGGTCCTACGGCATCCGCGACGACAGCATGCAGAAGTGGGTCGACGAGGCGCGTGCCAAGGGTGCCAAGGTGGTGGTGGTGCTGTCGCACAACGGCATGGACGTGGATCTGAAGATGGCCAGCCGGGTCAATGGCATCGACGCCATCTTCGGCGGCCACACCCACGACGGCGTGTTCCAGCCGGTGCCGGTCAAGACCCCCAACGGTGGCACCTGCCTGGTGACCAACGCCGGCTCCAACGGCAAGTTCCTGGGCGTGATGGACTTCAACGTCAAGAACGGCAAGATCGTCGGCTGGAAGTACCGTCTGATGCCGGTGTTCTCCAACTTCCTGCCGGCGGACGCGCGCATGGAGGCGCTGATCAACAAGATCCGCGCACCCTACGAGGCCAAGCTCGGCGAGGTGTTGGCGGTGAACGAGGAGGTTCTGTACCGCCGCGGCAACTTCAACGGCACCTGGGACGAGGTGATCTGTGCCGCGCTGATGGAAGTGCGCGGTGCCGACGCCGCGTTCTCGCCCGGCGTGCGCTGGGGCACCAGCATCCTGCCCGGCGAGCCCATCACCTACGAGCTGATGATGGACCAGATGGCGCTGACCTATCCGGCCACTACACTCAACGAGTTCACTGGCGCGCAGATCAAGGAGATCATGGAAGACGTGTGTGACAACATCTTCAACCCGGACCCCTACTATCAACAGGGTGGGGACATGGTGCGCACCGGCGGTATCCAGTACAGCATCCGCCCGAACGAGACCATCGGCAAGCGTCTGTCCGACTTCCAGATCCGCGGCAAACCCATGGATCCGAACAAGAAGTACAAGGTCGCCGGCTGGGCCTCGGTCAACGAGGGCGTCACCGGCACGCCGATCTGGGACGTGGTGGCCCAGTACCTGCGCGACAAGAAGGTCATCCGCAACGTCAAGCTGTACACGCCCAAGATCATCGGCATGGCCGGCAATCCGGGTATCGCGTCTTGAGCGGTCCGCAGCATCACGAAAAAAGGGGCGCGAGCCCCTTTTTTCGTTTAGAGCCAGCGTGCAGTCAGGCTTGCCGATGATGGGGGCGCCCTGCATCGCCGCCGGCGTGCGGGTGTAGCATTGCGTCACCCGTTCTCTAGGGAGACCGCCACCCATGCAACCGGACAGCCCCTACTACAAGTTCGTCGCGCAACTGCTGAAGCTGCTGGTCGACAAGGACGGCTCGGACCTGTTCGTCACCGTCGGCACCCCGCCCGCGGTGAAGATACACGGCGACATCACGCCGGTGGGTGACAAGCCGGTCACGCGCGAGCAGGCCGAGGCGATCGTGGAAGCGGTGATGACGGACAAGCAGTTTGCGCAGTTTCGTGATACCCAGGAGTGTAACTTCGCGCTCAGTCTGTCCGGGGTCGGGCGCTTCCGTGTCAACGCCTTCATTCAGCGCGGCTCGCCCGGTCTGGTGGCGCGGACCATCACCACCAACATTCCCACGCCGGAGAGCCTGGGGCTGCCCAAGGTGATGCTCGACGTGGTCATGGAGAAGCGTGGCCTGGTGCTGCTGGTGGGCGGCACCGGCACCGGCAAGTCGACCAGCCTTGCGGCCATGGTCGGCTATCGCAACGAGCACGCGCGCGGCCACATCATCACCATCGAGGATCCCATCGAGTTCATCCATCCACACCGCAAGAGCATCGTCATGCAGCGCGAGGTGGGCGTGGATACCGAAAGCTGGTTCGCCGCCTTGAAGAACACGCTGCGACAGGCGCCGGACGTGATCCTGATCGGCGAGATCCGTGATCGGGACACCATGGATTACGCCATCGCCTTTGCCGAAACCGGCCATCTGTGCCTGGCCACGCTGCATGCCAACAATGCCAACCAGGCGCTGGACCGCATCATCAACTTCTTTCCGGCCGACCGGCGCCAGCAGTTGCTGATGGATTTGTCGCTCAACCTGAAGGCGGTGATCTCCCAGCGGCTGTTGCCCAGGAAGGGCGGCGGGCGTCAGGTGGCGATCGAGGTGCTGGTCAATACGCCGTTGATCGCCGACCTGATCCTGGCCGGCAAGGTGGGGGAGATCAAGGAGTTGATGGCACGCTCACGCGATTTCGGCATGTGCACCTTTGATCAGTCGCTGTGTGACCTGGTGGCACGCGATCTGGTGGAGCCGGAGGTGGCGCTGCGCTACGCCGACTCGGCCAACGAACTACGCCTGATGCTGAAGGGCCTGAAGCGCAACACGCTGGACGACATCGGCAACGGTCTGGAACTGATGCGCGACGCCGGCAGCGAGCGCAAGCTGCTCTGACTCGCGTTCCGCTCAGCGACGCGCGCGCGGCGGCGTGGCCTGCAGGCGATAGGTGTCGTGACAGCCGGAGCAGTAAGTCAGCACTTCGGCCAGATGGCCGTGGATCTCCTGGGCGTTTCCACGTGTCTCCGCGCTGCGCGCCAGCGCTTCGAGCGATTCGCGCAGCGCGATGGCGATCTGCACGAACTCTTCCGGCGTGCGTTCGCGCATGCTGTCCGGTAACCGGTCGAGGAAGGGCGCCATGGTGCGCGCCGTCAGCGCTACCAGGCGCATGTCGCCGTTGGCCAGTCCCAGGTGGATGTTGTGGAAGCCGTGCAGGAATTCGCGCATCTCGTACAGCGTCTGGTTGCGTTCCACCGGCGTCAGCGTGATCGGCAGGCGCTTGTCGGTCTGGTGGAAGGCCGGCGCCTGCGCGAACGAGGGGACGGCGAGGGCGAGTAGCAGCAGCGCGGTGGCACGATGGGGCATGGGGGAATCCCTTGGGCGAATGCGATGGCACGGCACAGAATACGCGCGTCCCGGCGGAATTAGAAGGGCGCGCCAAGCAGTCGGGTGCTAGCGCCGGTGGGAACCTCCCGGGCGCGGCCTGAAGCGCGCCACTTCGGCCAGCAGGCGAGGTAATGCGCGCGGGTCCGGTCGACCGTAGCGTGCCGCCAGATAGGCGCGGGTGATGCGGTCGGTGGCGCGCGCCGACTGCGGATGCAGCCGCGCCACCCTACGCAGATAGTCTTCCGGTGCTTCGCTGGCGTCGTCGGTGACGCCACAACGCGCCAGCCGGCGGCGGAAGCGGCGATACGCCCGCCAGGCGGCATCCTTGGGTGCGTCGCCACCATGGCGCCACCACAGCATCGCTGCCAACAGCGCGAGCAGCAACGCGCCGCCTCCGGCAAGAGCCCAGACCATGGCACGCCAGTCGGCGAGATGCGGGCTCACCCTTTGCATCAGCGAGCGCTGCCGGGCCTGGTCGTAACCCAGCACCCATTGGTTCCACTGGTTGTTGAGCATGTCCCAGGTCAAGCGTACCGGCCGCAGCCAGGCGTCGCCCAGGCGCAGCAGCGGCGCGGGCCGCTCGGCCGAGGGCAGCGCGGCGTCCAGGCCGCGTTCGATCCGTTCCGGGGCCACTGCCGCGGTGGGGTCGACACGCACCCAGCCCTCGCCCGGCAGCCACACTTCCGCCCAGGCATGGGCATCGCGCTGGCGCACGATCCAGTAGTCGCCCAGCGGATTCAGTTCGCCGCCCTGGTAGCCGGTCACCACCCGCGCCGGCACGCCGGCGGCGCGCATCAGGAATACCAACGCGCCCGCGTAGTGCTCGCAGAAACCTCGCCGGGAATCGAACAGGAACGCATCCACCGCGTCGGCGCCCAACAGCGGCGGTTGCAAGGTGTAATGGAAGTCCTCGCGGTGGAACAGATCCAGCGCCCGCCCGACCAGGGCACGGCCATCGCCCGTTTGCGCCGCCCACTGCCGCGCCAGCGCCACGCTGCGTGGATTGCCGGCGGGCAGGGCCAGGGCGCGCGCACGCTGCGCGGGCGGCAGGTCCGGTTGCAGGCGGAAATCCAGCCACGCCTCGACCTCGTAGCGCAGGCGCTCACGCACGGGTTGCCGGGCCAGCCAGCGCAGGTCACCGTCCAGTGTGCTGTCGGCCAGCGGCAGACGGGCCGGCAATCCCAACAGCAGCAACCAGTGTTGCTGGTGCGGTTCCAGGGTGACGACGTACCGGGTGGTGGCGCCCAGGCCGATGGCGCTGAGGCTCATGGCGGGCGATGGCGGCGTGGTCTGCCAGACGCGCCCGTCGTAGTCCCACAGCACCGGTCCGCGCCAGTAGAGCTGGCGGCTGTCGGGACGGGCATCGGGAAACTGGGCGCGCAGCGCGATGGCGTCCGAGCGCGCCAACTGGCCGATGTCGCCCGGACTCATGCGGTCGGACAAGCCGGTGGTGGCGGCACGCTGCTGCGGCAGGCCCCACAACGGCCCGGGCAGGCGCGGAAACAGCAGGAACAGCAGGAGGGCCAGCGGCAGCGCCTGCATGAGCAGGCGCCCGGCCAGCAGCACGGTGGCTCCCGGTTGCGGCATCGCCCGTTGTTCGGCGATCAACCCGGCGGTCACGGCCAGCGCCGCCAGCGCCATGTAAGCCGCGGTGGGCAGGCTCTGGGCTTCGAGGAAATGCGCGACCAGCAGGAAGCAGGCGACGAACAGCAGGCCGATACGGTCGCGCGCGCCGTCCAGTTCCAGCAGTTTGACGCCGCTCAGGAACACCAGCAGCGCCACACCGCCGCTCGGTCCGATCACCGTGCCATAGTGCAGCAGCACGCCCAGCACGCCGGCCAACGCCAAGGGTAGTTTGATCCATGGCGGGAACGCGCGTCCGCGCCAGGCCGCCAGCAGGCTGGCCAGCGCGCACGCCAACCAGGCCGCGCCCAGCCATGCCGGCAGATGGCGGGCGTGTGCCGCGACCACCAGCGCCAGCGGCAGCAGCAGCCACAGCCGTGCTGGGAGTGCCGGCCATTGCCGGCTAGCGCCGGTTCCGGGCGCGGCGGCAATGGTGTCAACGCGCTTCATGGCGAGCCAGCGCTTCCAGACATTGGCGCAGGTGGGCGTCGCCCGTGCCGGCCGCGATCTCCCGGCCGGGCAGACGCAAGCCGAAGGGTCGCCCGCTGGCGTGGGCATCGAGTAGCCACCGGGCCAGACGGGACAGCCGCGCCTCGGCGTCGCGTTCCGGCGTGCTGTGCCAATCCAGCCAGATCGCGCGCGCGCCGCCACCGGCGAAGCGCTTGGTCAGCGGCGCCTGCCCGCGGGCCACGGATTTCCAGGCGATGCGGCGACTGGAATCGCCCGGCATGTACGCGCGCAGGCCGGCAAAATCATCGCCCTCAACGCCGCCGGCACCGTCGGCATCGGCACTGTCGCGTGATGCCGGCAAAGGCAGGGCGTCGCGCGCTGGAGCCGGATACACCCATACGCCCCAATCCAGCTCCAGCACGCACCAGCAGCGGAACAGTCCAAGCGGGTACACGGACAGCACGGCGAAACGACCGGGCGTCAGCCAGCCGCGCCTCGGCGCAGGCAAAGCCAGTTCCAGCCGCGCACTGCCGGCGGCGGGGACATCGACCGGCTCGACGCCGCCGGCCGCATGGCGCAAGGTCACGCGCCGGCGCACCGGTCGGCCGGGATTGTCGAGCAATAGCGGAAAAACCGCGGTCTCACCGGCGAACACCGGCGTCGGCATGCCCGCGCGCACCACCAGACCGGACAGATTGCGCTGGGTGTGCAGCATGCCCACCACGCCGAGCGCGGCAAACCAGAACGTGAACAGGTAAGCCAGACTGAGGCCGTAGTTGATCGCGCCGAGCAGCAGCCCGGCGAGCATCAGGCCGTAGGCCACGCCGGCGCCGGTGGGCAGGATATAGAGCTGGCGCGCGCCCAGGCGCAGCGGACCGGATTGGCGCGCGGGCGGACGCCAGGGCAGGAAGGGTGGCAGGCGGGCGGTGTCCGCCTGCGAGCGGCGCGGCAGGAACGGGATGGCCATGCCTGCATTCTGCCGCAATCCCGGCTGCGGGTCCGTCGGCTCAGCGGTCCGCCGTCGGCGGGTACAGGCCCTCCCAAACCTCGATCGGCACCGGCTGGCCGAACAGATAGCCCTGGAACGCGCAGCAGCCGTTGGCGCGCAGGAATTCGTATTGCGCCGCCGTTTCCACACCCTCGGCGATGACATCCAGTCCCAGCGAGGCGCTCATCGCCAGGATGGCGCGGATGATGGCGGCGTCGTCGTTGTCTTCGGCCAGATCGCGCACGAAGGACTGGTCTATCTTCACCTGGTCCAGAGGCAGGCGTTTCAGATAGGACAGCGAGGAATAGCCCGTGCCGAAATCATCCAGCGAGAAGCGCACGCCCAGTGCCTTGAGTTCCTGCATGCGCTGGATCACGTCCTCGATGTTCTCCAGCAACACGCTCTCGGTCAGCTCCAGCTTGAGCCTGGACGGATCGATGCCGGTGTGTTCCACACAGTCGGCAACGTTGCGCACGAAGTCGGCCTGATGGAACTGCCGCGCGCTGACGTTGATGGCCAGTTGCAGGTGGCGCCGATGCGGCTGAGCCGACCAGGCGCGCAACTGGGCGCAGGCACGCCGGATCACCCAATGGCCGAGCGGCAGGATCAGTCCGGTTTCCTCGGCCAGCGGCACGAAGCGGGCCGGAGACACCGGGCCGATGCCGGGGCAGGTCCAGCGCAGCAGCGCCTCGGCACCGATCAGCCGCCCAGCCTCGTCGAACTGGCCTTGGTAATGCAACTGCAGTTCCTCACGTGCGATGGCCTGGCGCAACGCACCCTCCAGGGCCGCACGCACGTCGATGGCGGCCTGCATGGCCTCGCTGAAGAAGCGCAGCCGGTCGCGTCCGGCATCCTTGGCCTGGTAAAGCGCCACGTCCGCCTGTTTCAGCAGGATCTCGGTGCCGGATGCATAGCCGCGGAACAGGGTGATGCCGATGCTGGCTGTGGTGGCGTGATCGTCGTCCAGTCCGGTGAGGTTGCATGGCTCGGCGATCGCGTGCTGCAGTTTCTCGGCGATGGCCTCCGCCTGCCGGGCGGCCTGAGCCTCGTCCAGACTCAGGTTCTCGAGCACCACCACGAACTCGTCACCGCCCAGACGGGCCACGGTGTCCTCCTGACGCACCTGGCCGGCCAGGCGCCGCGCCACCTCGCACAACAGTTGGTCGCCGACGTCATGACCGCGGGTGTCGTTGAGGAACTTGAAGTTGTCCAGATCCAGCATCAACAGTGCACCGTGGGACAGGGAGCGCTCACTCGCCGCCAATGCGTGGTTGAGGCGATCCAGCAGCAGGCGCCGGTTGGGCAGGCCGGTGAGCGGGTCATAGAACGCCAGGTTGTGGATCTCGGCCTCTGCCCGCTTCTTGTCGGTGATGTCCTGTTTGACCGCGAGATAGTGGGTGATGGCACCGCCGGCGTCGCGCACTGGCGCGACGATGGCCCATTCGACGTATTCCTCGCCGTTCTTGCGCCGGTTGATGAACTCGCCCTGCCATTGCTCGCCGTGGGTCAGCGCGCGCCATAGGGTCTCATAGGTGTCCGGTGGGGTCTTGCACGATTTCAGCAGCCGCGGATTGGCGCCGATCAGTTCATCGCGGGCATAACCGGTGTGGCGCACGCAGGCTTCATTGACATACTCGATGCAGCCGTGCAGATCGGTGATCACCACGTTGGCCGGGCTCTGTTCCACCGCCTGGGTGAGCTTGTACAGTTCACGCCCGCGTGCTTCCAGTTCATCGACCATGTGATTGAACGCGTCGGCCAGTCCGCACAGTTCGTCGCGTCGCGCGCCGGAAGCGTCGACCGGCACGCGTGCACCGTAGTCACCGTCGGTGATGCGGCCGACCCCCTCGCGCAGGCGCGATACCCGGCGTAGCACCAGACGGTCGAGGATCAGGCCGAGCACCAGGAACAGCAGGGCGTAACCGATCAGCGATTTGCCCACCTGCACGCTCCACAGTCGCAGCAGGCGTTCGTCGAACTTGGCGGTGGGCATGCGGATACTGACCACGCCGCGCATGTCGCCCACCTGATAATCGTAGGCCGTGTCGTAGCGCTCGCGGATGCTCGGTGGCGCGTCCTCGCGCCGGCCATGACAGGTCAGGCAGTAGGGCTCGATGCGGATCGGCGCAGTGAATTGCAGATAGCCGACGCCGTCGGCGGTGACGATGTCGCGCAAACGCTCGGTCGCGCCCGGATTGGCGCGAAACCAGTCCATGTCCTCCAGCTCGAACCGGTCCGCCTGGTTGCTGGGATTGCGTGGCTTGTCGGTGACGTTGTTGAACACGATGCCGCTGCTGTTCCAGTTGGCGAACTCGCGCGAGATGCGCGAGAACGAGTGTGCGGGCAGAAAACCGATGGTGTCGTCGTTGACCGGCAGGCCGCTAGCCAGGAATTGCTTCTGGTAGACGCGGCGCGTCGCCATCATGAAGCCGTAGATGGCCTTGGCGTCGTATTCCAGTTCGGCGCGCGTCTCGGCTCTGAGTTGGCGGTAGCTGAACACCAGGTCGATGGCCAGTACGACGCCGATCAATGCGCCCAGCAGCAGCCAGATCTTGTGTTTGAGTTTCATCGACGGGGTACGGGGAAGGGTGATTCCGTCATATCGGCCGCGCTGGCGGCGAGCTTGACCGGAGCGCTTGATCGACGGCAAGAAGTCCGCGCCATGCCGGCGTGCGCGTCTGCCGCGCCGATGCCGGCGCCGAGCGCACTGCAATCCTGCGCGCAATGCGGCACAATTCGCACTTCGCCCGGCATCACCCCCGCCCGCAGTACTGCCTCCCGCATGACCCGTTACGACGAATCCTCCATCCGCGTGCTCAAGGGCCTGGAACCCGTGCGTGCGCGGCCGGGCATGTACACGCGCACCGACAGCCCGACGCACATCGTGCAGGAGGTCATCGACAACGCCGCCGACGAGGCGCTCGCCGGCTACGCGCGCAATCTGACCGTGACCGTGCATGGCGATGGCTCGGTCACGGTCGAGGACGATGGTCGCGGCATACCGGTGGGGCCACATCCGACCGAGCACGAGCCGACCGTGGTGGTGGTGTTCACCCGCCTGCATGCCGGAGGCAAGTTCGACAAGACCCGCGCTGACGGCGCCTATGCCTTTTCCGGCGGTCTGCATGGTGTCGGCGTGTCGGTCACCAACGCGTTGGCGCGCCGGTTGGAGGTGACGGTGCGGCGGGACGGCGAGGTGCATCACGTGGTGTTCGCCGACGGCGGCGCGCTGGTCGGGCCGCTCGCCGTGACCGGCAAGTGCGCGCGCAAGGATACCGGCACGCGCGTGCGCGTCTGGCCGGACCCGGCGTTCTTCGACAGTCCGCGCGTTGCCCTGCCGGAGCTGGAGCGCCTGCTGCGCGCCAAGGCGGTGCTGCTGCCCGGCGTCAACGTCCGGCTGATCCTGGAACGCGAGGATGGCGTGCAGGAGCGGGTCTGGTCCTATCCCGGCGGTCTGCCGCAGTATCTGGACGAACTGCTGGATGGCGCGGAGCCCTTGCTGCCGCCGTTTGCCGGCGAACGCTATGCCGACGGCGGCGGTAGCGAGGGTTTCGCCTGCGGCGAGGGAGCCGCCTGGGCTTTCACCTGGGTGGAAGGCGCCAGCGCCGGCGAGAGTTTCGTCAACCTGATCCATACCGCCTCGGGCGGCACGCACGAGGCCGGGCTCAAGGCCGGTGTGTTCGACGCGGTCAAGTCCTTCGCCGAGCATCACGGCCTGCTGCCGCGCGGCGTGCAGTTGCGCCAGGAGGACGTGTGCGGCCGCATGAGTTTCGTGCTGTCGGCGCGCATCCTCGACCCGCAGTTCCAGGGCCAGGTCAAGGAAAAGCTCAACTCGCGTGAGGCGGTGAAGCTGGTGGCCGCGATGGTGCGCGACCCGTTCGAGGTTTGGCTCAACAGCCACGTCGAACACGGGCGCGCACTCGCCGAACTGGCGGCGCGCGCCGCGGCCAGCCGGCTGAAGGCGGCGCAGAAAGTCGAGAAGCGCAAGCAGTCGTCGGTGGTGGTGCTGCCGGGCAAGCTGTCCGATGCC
The DNA here is from genome assembly GCA_964440155.1 of uncultured Thiobacillus sp. Classification (GTDB taxonomy): domain Bacteria; phylum Pseudomonadota; class Gammaproteobacteria; order Burkholderiales; family Thiobacillaceae; genus PFJX01. Next base: position 10,197 of record CAYTRH010000045.1, read on the forward strand.
GCCGGCGGCGACCCGGCCAGCAACGAACTGTTCCTGGTGGAGGGCGATTCCGCCGGCGGTTCGGCCAAGCAGGCGCGCGACCGCGAGACCCAGGCCATCCTGCCGCTGCGCGGCAAGGTGCTGAACACCTGGGAGGTGGAGCCGGAACGGCTGTACGCCAACACCGAGGTGCACGACATCGCGGTGGCGCTGGGCGTGGAACGCCACGGCCTGGACGATGCGGTGGATCTGTCCGGTCTGCGCTACGGCCGGGTGATCCTGATGGCCGATGCCGATGTCGATGGCTCGCATATCAACACCTTGCTGCTGACCTTGTTCTTCCGCCACTTTCCGCGCCTGGTGGAAGACGGACGCATCTGTGTGGCGCAGCCACCGCTGTACCGCGTGGACGTGCCGGCGCGCGGCAAGCAGCCGCGTCGGCGCTACTACGCGCTGGACGACGACGAATTGTTGGCGATCCGCGACCGCCTGACGCGCGAGGGCGTGCGCGCCGACGCGATCGAGATCGGCCGGTTCAAGGGGCTGGGCGAGATGAATCCGGAACAACTGCGCGAGACCGCGATGAACCCGGCCACGCGCCGCGTGCTGCCGGTGCGGGTGACGCGCGCGGAGATGGCCGAGGCGCTGGCGCTGTTCGACATGCTGATGGGCAAGGGCGAGGCCGGCGCGCGGCGCGAATGGATGGAACTCAAGGGCAATACCGTGGAGGCGGATGTATGAGCAGTGAAACCAGCGAACACATGGTCGACAAGCCGGCGACGGACGAGCGCCGGTTCTGTTCCAGTTGCAGCCGCACCAAGCCGGTGGCCGGCGGTGTCATGGTGCGCTGCGCCAACGGCAGCAAGCGCTGGAAATGCGCGGACTGCCATGCGCGCTCCAAGTCGCACATGGCGGCGCGTCAGGCCGGCATCGCCAAATAGTCCATGCGTCAGCGTGATGACCCGCTGACCGCCGACCTGTTCGCTGGCGAGCCGCCGTTCGCATCGGCGCAGGCCGTCGCCGGCGACGAACCGGTCGTGGTCGAGGCCGTACCGCCGCCGCCGGCGCCGCCGCATGACGGTGGCGGCGACGCGCCGCCACCGCACGATTACCTGCCGCTCGCAGCGTTTGCCGAACGCTGCTACCTGTCCTACGCCATGAGCGTGGTGCTGGGCCGTGCCTTGCCGCATGTCGCCGACGGCATGAAGCCGGTGCAGCGGCGCATCCTGTATGCCATGCGCGAGATGGGCCTGACCGCCGCCGCCAAGCACGTCAAATCGGCGCGGGTGGTCGGTGATGTGATCGGCAAACTGCACCCGCATGGCGACCAATCGGTCTATGACGCCCTGGTGCGCATGGCGCAGGCGTTCACGCTGCGCTATCCGCTGATCGATGGCCAGGGTAATTTCGGTTCGCGCGACGGCGACGGCGCCGCGGCGATGCGCTACACGGAGAGCCGCCTGACGCCGGTTGCGGACCTGCTGCTGGCCGAAATCGATGCGGGCACCGTCGATTTCCGCCCGAACTACGACGGCGCGTTCCAGGAGCCGACGCTGCTGCCGGCGCGGCTGCCCATGCTGCTGGCCAACGGCGCATCGGGCATCGCCGTGGGCATGGCCACGGAGATTCCGCCGCACAATCTGCGCGAGCTGGCAGCCGCGGCCATCCACGTCATCGAGCACCCGCACGCCGGCACCGAGGAACTGCTGGCGTTGCTGCCCGGGCCGGACTTCCCCGGCGGCGGCCAGGTCATCTCGCCTGCCGCCGATGTGCTCGCCGCCTACGCCAGCGGCCGGGGCAGCCTGCGCGTGCGTGCGCGCTGGCAGGTGGAAGCGTTGCCGCGCGGTCAGTGGCGCGTGGTGGTGCACGAACTGCCGCCGGGTGTATCGGCCGCGCAGGTGCTCACACAGATCGACGCGTTGGCCAACCCGCAGGTGAAGAGCGGGCGCAAGGAGCTCACGCCGGAACAGAAGACGCTGAAGACGGCGGTGCTGGCGGCGCTGGAAGCGGCGCGCGACGAATCGGACGAGAAGGCGCCCGTGCGCATCGTGCTGGAGCCGCGCTCGCGCAACCAGGACGTGGACACCTTCATGCGTCTGCTGCTGGCGCACACCAGCCTGGAGACCACGCAACCGCTCAACCTCACCGTGGTCGGCCGCGATGGCCGTCCCGGTCAGAAGGGGCTGGCCGAACTGCTGGGCGAGTGGGCGGCGTTCCGCGTCGATACCGTGCGCCGGCGCAGCCGACATCGTTTGGCCGCGGTCGATCGCCGCATCCACATCCTGGAAGGGCGGCAGGTGGTGCTGCTCAACGTCGATGCGGTGATCCGCGTGATCCGCGAGGCGGACGATCCCAAGGCCGATTTGATGACTGCATTCGGCCTGAGCGAGGCGCAGGCCGAGGACATCCTGGAGATCCGGCTGCGCCAGTTGGCCCGGCTGGAAGGCATCAAGATCGAGAAGGAACTGGGCGAACTGCGCGAGGAACGCGACGGCCTGGTCAAGGTGCTGGGCGACGACGGCGAACTGAAACGTCTGGTGATCGCCGAGATCCGCGCCGATGCCGGCAAGTACGGCGATGCCCGGCGCACGCTGATCGAAGCGGCGTCGCCGGTCAGCGCGGCACGTGTCGAGGCCGCGGTGGTGGACGAGCCGGTCACCGTCATCGTCTCGCGCAACGGCTGGCTGCGCGCGCGCGCGGGTCACGGCATCGATGCCGCCGGCATCCAGTACAAGGCCGGCGATGGGCCGCTGGCGCTGCTGGAGACGCGCAGCCATTGGCCGCTGGTGTTGCTGGACAGCGGCGGCCGTGCCTACAGCGTGCGCATCACCGATCTGCCCAGCGGACGCGGCGACGGCGTGCCGCTGGCCAGCCTGGTGGAACTGGCGCGCGGCGAGCGTCTGGCGCATGCGCTGTCCGGCGCACCGGATACGCAGTGGCTGGTGGCATCCGACAGCGGTTACGGCTTCCTGTGCCGGCTGGCCGACTTGGTGTCGCGCCAGCGCGGCGGCAAGGCGTTCCTGACCCTGGATGCGGGCTCGCTCCCGTTGCCGCCGGTGGCGGCAGACGGTGCATCCTGGCTGGCGGTGGCCGCCGACAACGGCCGCTTGCTTAGCTTCCCGCTGGACGAGATGAAGACGCTGAGCGGCGGCAAGGGTGTGCAATTGATGAAACTGGAGTCAGGAGAACGGCTCACCGCGCTGGGCTGCTACGACGGCCAGCGCCTGCTCATCGAGGGCAAGACCCGCAATGGTCGCGCCGCCAGCCTGGTGCTGACCGGCGCGGCGCTGGAGCCGTACCGGCTGCATCGTGCCCGCCGCGGCCAGGTGCTGGACAAGCTGGCGCGCGTGGAACGGCTGGCGCCGGCGTGACTGCATCGCAAAGGCCATGACCGACGACGAAGTGATCGCCGCCACCCGGTTGTGGATCGAGCGCGCCGTGATCGGCCTCAATCTGTGCCCGTTCGCGCAATCGGTGTACCTGAACGAGCAGGTGCGCTTCGTGGTCAGCCAGGCCAGACATCTGGACGGTCTGCTGGAAGACCTGGATCGCGAACTGTTGCTGCTGGCCGACACGGATCCGGCGCAGATCGACACCACGCTGCTGATCCATCCCACGTTGCTGCCGGATTTCCTCGATTTCAACGAATTCATGATGCTGGCCGAGGAGGCCGTGCTGGAACACGACCTGGAAGGCGTGATCCAGGTGGCCAGCTTCCATCCGCGTTTCCAGTTCGCCGACAGCGCGCCGGACGACATCGCCAACTACACCAACCGCGCGCCGTTTCCCACCATCCACTTGATCCGCGAGGCCAGTCTGGAACGCGCGCTGGCGCACTTCCCCGACCCGGACGCGATCTACCGGCGCAACATCGAAACCTTGCGCGGCCTGGGCCTGACCGGCTGGCTGGCGCTGGGGCTGCCCGCGCCTAGGCCGGACTGAGCGGGCCATGGCCGGCCATGCCACCACCGAACCGCGGCCGGACCAGTCGGTCGAGCTGCTCAAGGCGCTGCACATCCTGACCCGCGACGGCAAGCTCAACCAGGACAGCCGGCGCAAGCTCAAGCAGGTGCACCATCTGCACCAGTTCATCGAGCCGCTGCTGCGCGAGGTGCTGGACGCGCGCGGCGATCTGCAACTGGCCGACCATGGTGCCGGCAAGTCCTATCTTGGCTTCATCCTGTATGACCTGTTCCTGAAGCACCAGGCCACCGGCACGGTGCATGGCATCGAGGCGCGCGCCGATCTGGTCGACAAGTCGCGCGCACTGGCCGAGCGCCTGGGTTTCGGCCGCATGCACTTCCACCATTGCAGCGTCGAGCAGGCCATCGTCGCGCCCGAGTTGCCGGCACACTGCGACGTGGTCACCGCGCTGCATGCCTGCGATACCGCCACCGACGACGCCATCCGCTTCGCGCTCGCCAAGCAGGCGCGTTTCGTCGTGTTGGTGCCGTGCTGCCAGGCCGAAGTCGCGGCCGCACTGCGCGCCGGCAAGCAGGTCATGCTCGGACGCACGCCGCTGGCGGAACTGTGGCGTCACCCCATCCACACCCGCGAACTGGGCAGCCATCTGACCAACGTGCTGCGCTGCCTGCGTCTGGAAGCCAACGGCTACCTGGTCACCGTCACCGAACTGGTGGGCTGGGAGCACTCCATGAAGAACGAGCTGATCATCGCGCGCAAGGGCGAACGGCCGCGCGGCAACGCGCGCGAACGGCTGGAGGCCATCCTCGCCAGCTTCGGGCTGGAGTCCCTGCGCGCGCGCTTCGTCGATTGACGCACCGGCTGCGCTTCCCTGGAATGTAAGGGAACGGCAGCCGTCGCGCCGTTGCACGGGTGCGGGCCAACGTAGCCGGTGAACGGCCGACACGGGTCAAGGATCAACTCCGCCCGGTCTCCCTCACGGCCTGCAATGTCGGCTTGCCGGCGATGCCGATGGGGCTGACAGCCGTGCCGCACGCATCGTTTTGCAACATTCGGCGACTAATCTGCCCGAGATCGTTTTCAGATACCAACCACCGATACCATGGGAGAACTGGAATCCTTGCTGGTGAGGGTCGCCCCGCTCACGCCAGCCCACACCGTCAACGACGTCGGCGACATGCTGCTGCGGCAGGACTATCGCCGTTTCCTGTGCCTGCCCGTGGTCGTGGAGGGCCGCCCCATCGGCAGCGTCAGCCGGGATGGCCTGCAGGGCATCTTCATGAGCCGCTACGGGCGGGAATTGAAAGGCCGCAAGTCGGTGGTGCAGATCATGAATCCACGGCCCCTCACCGTGGATCTGCAGCAAAGCGCGGACGAGGTGGGCCAGTACATCACGGCCAACATCCAGTTCCCCATCACCGAAGATTTCATCATCACCCGTGATGGCGAGTACCTCGGACTGGGTCATGTGGTGGACCTGATCCGGACCATCCAGGACCGCCTGGACCAGCGCAACCAGCAGTTGGCCCGCGCCTACCAGCAATTGAAATCGTCCCAGGAACAGTTGGTGCAATCGGAGAAGATGGCCTCCCTGGGTCAACTGGTGGCGGGCGTGGCCCATGAGATCAACACGCCGCTGGGTTATGTCAAGAACAACGTGGGTCTGATCCGGGAGCTGATCACCAGCCTGCGCAGCCAACTCGCCACCTACGATGACCTGCTGAACCACCTGCTGGCGGGTGATGCCGACGAGGCGGAAGTGACCCGCAGCCTGGAATCCCTGGCCGAGATGCGCGCCTATCTGCAAGACGGCTGCTCCAGCGAAGACCTGGACGGCCTGTTCGATGACACGCTGCACGGCATCGATCACATCGCCGAGATCGTCCTCAATCTGCGTGACTTCAGCCGTCTGGACCAGGCGCCGGTGGACGAAGTCAGCCTCAACCAGTGTCTGGACAGCGCCTTGTTGATCGCGCGCAACCTGCTCAAACACAAGGCCGAGGTGATCAAGGATTACGGCGACATCCCCAGGGTCACCTGTTCCCCGTCCCAGATCAATCAGGTTTTCCTCAACCTGCTGACCAATGCCGCCCATGCCATCGAGTCTCATGGACGCATCATCATCAAGACCTACGCCGATGCCCAGTACGTGCATGCCACCGTGCAGGACAGTGGCTGCGGCATCGCGGAGGAAAATCTGCGGAAGATATTCGATCCGTTTTTCACCACCAAGCCCGTGGGGCAGGGCGCCGGTCTGGGGCTGTCCATCGCCTACCGCATCGTGCGCAATCACGGCGGCTATCTGCGCGTGGCATCCAAGGTTGGCGTGGGCACCAAGTTCGCCGTCAGCCTGCCCATACGTCCGGTCCGAGGCTGAGCGATGGCCATGCCCGTCGCCAGCTCCTTGCCCGGTTCACAGCCGCCCGCGGCGCGCCATCCCGGCGATTTCATGGTGCCGTCGCGTCCGGCCCCGGTGGCCGACGCGAACAAGCCGACGGTACTGTTCGTCGACGACGAGGAACGCATCCTGCGCAGCCTGCGCCTGACCTTCGCGCGGCAATACCGGATACACACCACCACCAGCGGCCTCGACGCACTGGACATCCTGCGCCGGGAGCGTGTCCATGCCCTCGTCTGCGATCAGCGCATGCCCATCCTGCCCGGCGTCGAGGTGCTGCGCCGGGCACGCGAGATCTCGCCCAAGACCGTGCGCCTGCTGTTGACCGGATACTCGGATCTGGACGCCGTCGCCGGCTCCATCAACGAGGGGGAGATATTCCGCTATCTCAGCAAGCCCTGGAATCCGGACGAGATTCGGCAGACCATCGGCAAGGCGGTGGAGGTCGCATTGGAGCTCGACACCATCGAAGCGCCGGCTGTCACGATGGCGGCGCCGACGGTGGACAGGCTGCTGGTGATCGACGAGGACCCGCAGGTCGCGTCCCAGATCAGAACCTTGGTGAACACCCAGGCGCCCGGCCGCATCGAGGTCGAATGGGCGGGGAGCGTGGAAGCGGTGCTGGACATCCTGGGCAAGCGCGACGTTGCCGTGGTGGTCACCGATGTGCGCCTGGGCCGGGAGGATCTGACGCCGCTGATCAAGTCGCTCAAACGGCATCAGCCGGACATCATCACCATCGTGCTCACCCATTACCAGGACTCCGCCACGCTGGTGGGCCTGGTCAACCAGGCGCAGATTCATCGTTACCTGCTCAAACCGCTGCGCTCGCAACTCACCTGGCGTGGCATCGACTCGGGCCTGCAACGCCACCACGCGCTGAAAGCCACGCCGCGGCTCGCCGTCGGTCATCAGGTGGAAGCATCGAACGAAGCCGACGATACGCCCGGCGCCCGACGACTGCTCGGATTCTTTCGGAGTCTACGCGCCAGGCTCGCCGGTTGACGACGTCGCCCAGCCCGGCGATCAACCGCGTGCCAGGCGCTCCCGCCAGGCGTGCGCGCGACGCAACACCGCGGCTTCATCCAGACTGCGGCAGCGGCCGTCGGCCACCACTTCGCGGCCCGCCACCCAGACGTGGCGCACCTGTTCCCGGCCGGCGCTGTAGACGATCTGCGCAATGGGGTCGTGGCAGGGCTGGGTGGCCGGGTGGTCGAGGTCGATGGCGATCATGTCGGCCGATTTGCCCGGTTCCAGGGAACCGATGACGCCATCCAGACCGAGCGCGCGCGCGCCGGCCAGCGTGGCCATTTCCAGCGCCTGTGCGGCCGGCAGCACGGCGGGGTCGTTGGCCACGCCCTTGCCCAGCAGCGCCGTCAGCCGGGTCTCGCTCAACAGATCCAGCCGGTTGTTGCTGGCGGCGCCGTCCGTGCCGATGGCGACGTTGACCCCGGCCGCCAGCAGCCGCGCCACCGGCGCGAAGCCGCTGGCCAGTTTCAGATTGGAGGCGGGGCAGTGCACGACGTGACAGCCCTGTCGGGCGAGCAGGGCGATCTCGTCTTCGATCAAATGCACGGCATGCACCGCGATCAGGTTGGGGCCAAGCAGGCCCAGCGCGTGCAGGCGCGCGAGCGGCCGGGCGCCGTAGTGCTGCTGGCCGTGGCTGAGCTCGTCCTCGGTTTCGTGGATGTGCATGTGCACCGGCAGGTCGAGCTGCGCGGCGTAGGTGGCGATGCGTTCCAGGCTGCGGTCGCCGACGGTGTAGGGTGCGTGCGGCGCCAGCGCGAAATGCGCCAGCGGCCGATCCAGCCAGGCGTCGCGCAGCGCCAGGCCCTTGGCCAGGTAGTCGTCGGGGTCGGCAGCGTAGGCGGTGGGGAAGTCGAGCAGGATCAGCCCGGCGACCAGGCGCATGCCGGCTTCGCCGGCGGCCTCCAGCGC
>CAYTRH010000046.1:0-709 GCA_964440155.1 uncultured Thiobacillus sp.
AGAAGTGGGCGCGGCCGGTCAGGGTGCGGAACGGGATGTGCTCGTGGATGTTGGTATAGCCGGCGTTGTAGGACACGTGCTCGGACTCGATGCCGGACCAGGTCGGCGCGGTGATGATCTTGCGCGGCTGGGCGACGATGTCGCGGAAGGTGATCTTGTCCTCGTGCCGCCCGGCATACAGATGGTGATGGTCGATACCGGTCTTCTTGCTCAACGCCGTCCAGGATTTGTGCGCCACCTCGCCGTTGGTCTCCGGCGCCATGCGCATCACCGCGTCGCACACGGCGATGTCCTCCTCCAGGCTGGGCATGCCGTAGGACACGCCCGGCTCGGTCACCGTGTAGTTGCACTTCTTCAGTTCCTCGTATTCGGCTTCGGTGTTCCAGTCGATGCCCTTGATGTTGTTGCCGAGCCGGGTCATCAGTGGTCCGAGGGCGATGAACTTGTTGTAGGTCTGGCCGTAGTCGCGCTCGACCAGCTTGATCAGCGGCATGGTCTTGCCCGGAATGGGATCGCAATCGCCCTTCTTCCAGTCCTTGACCTGACCCAGCGGCTGCGCCAGCTCGAATGGCGAGTCGTGCTGCATGGGCAGGCTCACCACGTCCTTCTTCACGCCCAGATGTTTTGCCGCGAGGGACGAGAACTTCTTCGCCAGCGCCTTGAAGATCTGCCAGTCCGACTTCGACTCCCAGCCCGGATTCACCGCCTC
>CAYTRH010000046.1:762-2577 GCA_964440155.1 uncultured Thiobacillus sp.
ACCAGGTGGCGGTGGGCAGGATGATGTCCGCGTAGGCGCCGGTGGAGTTCAGGCGGAAATTGATGTCCACCATCAGATCCAGCTTGCCGGCCGGCGCCTCGTCGCGCCATTTCACCTCCTTGCAGTCGTTGCCCACCCCGCCTTCCTGCAACACGCCGTTCTGCGCGCCGAGCAGATGCTTGAGGAAATACTCATGGCCCTTGGCCGAGGTGCCGATCAGGTTGCCGCGCCAGACGATCAGGTTGCGTGGCCAGTTCTCCGGCGCGTCCGGGTCGGAGTAGGCCATGTCCAGCGCGCCGGACTTGAGCTGCTCGGCGACGTATTTGGCCACCCCGGCCTCGTCCGTAGCGCCCGCCTTTTCGGCTTCCGCCGCCAGCGTGATGGGGTTCCGGTTGAAATGTGGGTTGGATGGTAGCCAGCCCAGGCGGGTGGACACTACGTTGTAGTCGGCCAGGCTGTAGCCCTTGTTGCGGTTGCGCCCGGCCGGCGACAGCAGGTCGTCGGGCTTGACCGTCTCGTAACGCCACTGGTCGGTGTGGAAATACCAGTAGGAAGTGGAGTTCTGCTGCCGGGGTGGCCGGTGCCAGTCCAGGCCGAAGGCGATGGGCGCCCAGCCGGCCTGCGGCCGCAGCTTCTCCTGACCGACATAGTGCGCCCAGCCGCCGCCGCTCTGGCCGACGCAGCCGCACAGATGCAGCAGATTCATGATCGAGCGGTAGGACTGGTCGTGGTGGTACCAGTGGTTGATGGCCGCGCCCAGGATGACCATGGACTTGCCTTTCGTCTTGGCGGCGTTGTCGGCGAACTCGCGGCCGGTGCGCGCCAGGTCGGCACGTTTGACGCCGGTGACCTTCTCTGCCCAGGCCGGGGTGTAGGCGACCTCGGCATCGTCATAGGAACGGGCGACGTGGCCGCCGCCCAGGCCGCGATCGACGCCGTATTGCGCCACCAGCAGGTCGAACACCGAGGTCACCAGCGCCTCGCCACCATCGGCCAGGGTCACGCGCCGGGCCGGTACGTGGCGCCACAGCAGCGACGGTTCGCCGGGGGTGAAATGGGGGAAGCCGACCGTCACCACCTCGCTGCCGTCCTTGCCCTGGCAGGACAGTTCCAGCCGGGTTTCCCGGCCTGCCGCCATCTCCAGCAGATTCCACTTGCCTTCCTCGCCCCAGCGGAAGCCGATGGAGCCGTTGGGTACGACGAAGCCGCCGCTGATCTCGTCCCAGGCCACGGTCTTCCATTCTGCGTTGTTGGCCTCACCCATGCCGCCCAGGTCGGAGGCGCGCAGGTTGCGGTCGGTGACGTAACCACGGTCGTGTTCGCGCAGCAACACCTGCATGGGCAGGTCGGTGTACTTGCGCGCGTATTCCTGGAAGTAGGGCACCTGCCGCTCGACATAGAACTCCTTCAGCGCCACGTGCCCCATGGCCATGAACGCGGCCGAGTCGGTGCCCTGGCGCACCGGCATCCACAGGTCGGCAAACTTGACGTATTCGGCGTAGTCCGGCGCCATGGACACGATCTTGGTGCCCTTGTAGCGGGTCTCGATGGCGAAATGCGCATCCGGCGTGCGCGTCATCGGCAGGTTGGCGCCGGTGATGATGAGGTAGGTGGCGTTGTACCAGTCGGCCGCTTCCGGCACGTCGGTCTGCTCGCCCCAAGTCTGCGGGCTGGCGATGGGCAGGTCGCAATACCAGTCGTAGAACGAGCCGCAGGCGGCGCCGATCAGCGACAGGTAACGGCTGCCGGCGGCGTAGGAGACCATCGACATGGCCGGGATGGGCGAGAAGCCGTAGATTCGATCCGGGCCCCACT
>CAYTRH010000046.1:2587-18400 GCA_964440155.1 uncultured Thiobacillus sp.
GTTGGCGGCGGCGACGATTTCCAGCACCTCGTCCCAGGAGGTGCGCACGAAGCCGCCGAGGCCGCGCACCTTCACGTACTTGTCGCGCTTGACGGTGTCGGCCTGGATGGCCGCCCAGGCTTCCACCGGATCCTTGCCGGACTTCTTCTCGGCCCGGTAGAGGTCCAGGAGCCGCCCGCGGATCATCGGGTACTTGATGCGGTGTGGACTGTACAGATACCAGGAGAACGAGGCGCCGCGCTGGCAGCCGCGCGGCTCGTGGTTGGGCATGTCCTCGCGGGTACGCGGGTAGTCGGTCTGCTGCATCTCGAACGCGACCAGGCCGTTCTTGATGAAGATCTTCCAGGAGCAGCCGCCGGTGCAGTTCACGCCGTGCGTGGAACGCACCACCTTGTCGTGGCGCCAGCGGTTGCGATAGGCGTCCTCCCATTTGCGGTCCTCGATGGTCTTGATGCCGTGGCCGTTGGAGAACGGCTCGCGCGGATGGGTGAAATAGGTCAGGCGGTCGAGAAAGTGGCTCATGGCATGCTCCTTGGCAGGCCGGCGGGGCCATGCCGGCGTCGGGGTTCAGGAATCGATTCGGTCTTGCACGGGGCTGTGGCCTCAGCACGGCTTTTCCGCGCCGCGTCGCCAGTAGTACCAGTAGTTCAGGAACAGGCCGAGACCGTACAGGGCGACGAAGATCCACAGCGCCGCATTGGGTCCGCCGGTGAGGGCGAAGGAGCGGCCGAAGATGATGGGCACGAAGAAACCCAGCAGCAGCACCGCCATGGCCGCGGTGAAGCCGAGTACGGGGCTGGCCTGGCGCGGCTCGAAGATCATCACGATCTGCTTGAACACGCTGGCGTTGCCGATGCCGGCACCGAAGAAGATGCCCAGCAGGACGATGAAGAAGGGCATGAACTCGGCGCTGGAGGTCGGCGCGGTGAACCCGGTGAGCCCGGCCGCCGAGGCGATCATGATGGCGAACACCAGCATGCTCATGTTGGCACCGCCGAAGCGGTCGGCCAGGATGCCGCCCACCGGCCGGATCAAAGCCCCCACCAGCGGGCCGATCCAGGCGTAGGCGAGCGGATCCGGCGCGTCCGGCAGCTTGCCGAACACCTCGCGGATCAACAGCGGCGTGGCGGCGGCGAAGCCGGAGAACGTGCCGAAAGTGAGGGTGTAGAGGATGGTGGTGATCCAGGTGTGCTTGAGCTTGACCACCTTCATCTGTTCGATGAAATCGCCGCGCGCCGGGTGGTTCTTCATGCCGAACAGCACCAGCAGGCTGATCACCACCGTCGGGATCATCCAGACGTAGGCGGCATTCTGCGGCCACATGGGCATGGTCTTGAGCACTTCCTTGGTCTGCGCGTCGATGACGTTGAAGGTGAGCGGATCGCCGGCCATGGCACCGAACAGGCCTGCCCCCACCACCAGCGGTACCAGGAACTGCGCCACCGAGGTGCCGAGGTTGCCGAAACCGACGTTCACCCCCAGCGCGGTGCCGCCCAGGCGTTTGGGGAACCACAGGTTGATGTTGGCCGAGGACGAGGAGATCTGCCCGCCGGCGCAGAAGCCGGCCACGCCGGCCCAGAACAGCAGCGTGGTGAACGGTGTGGTGGGATCCTGGACGACGTGACCGATGCCGAGGATGGGGATCAAGAGCGCCACGTTGAAGATGAAGGTGGTCCACATGCCGCCGATCTTCAGCACCAGGAAGGTGTGCGGGAAGCGCGCCACCGCACCCATCAGCAGCGCCATGGCGGGCAGCCAGAAGCGCTGGTCGACGGTCAGGTCGAAACCCAGGCCGGGCAGGCGCACCACCAGGGCGCTCCAGGTGAACCACACGGCGAAGGCCAGATGCAGCGCCAGCAGCGAGATGATCAGGGTGCGGATGGCGAAACCCTTGTGCGCCTGCCAGAACGCCGGATCCTCGGCGCGCCATTCGGCGACATCGAAGTATCCGGTCCGACGCGGCGGGATCGGGGTGGTGGTGGAGGTCACGTTGGTCTCCTGTTCGTTAGGCAAAGGGAAAGCGAGGAGCAGGCGCGGGTCATTCCAGCGGATCGGCGGCGCGGCTCGGCTTCATCATCAGGTCGAGCTTGCGCACCTCGGTGAAGTACATCCAGATCAGGCTGACCCAGACCACGCCGTACATCAGCATGAAGGCGGAGGAACGAATGCCGGTGAGATCCACCAGAGCGCCGAACATGATGGGCAGCAGGAATCCGCCCAGACCGCCGATCAGGCCGACGATGCCGGAGACCACGCCGATGTTGTGCGGGTACTGGTCGGAGATGTACTTGAACACGCTGGCCTTGCCGAAGGCGAACGCCACGCCGACGGTGAACAGCAGGGCGGTGAACACTTCCGGCGACAGGCGGATGTGCCAGGTCTGCGGCCCGGTCACGGTGTGCACGGTGAACTCGGTCTGCGGGTAGGACATGATGAACAGGCAGATCCACGACACCCACAGCACCCACCAGGTCACCCGGTGCGCGCCCCACTTGTCCGACATCCAGCCGCCCACCGCACGCAGGATGCCGCCCGGCAGCGAGAACGCGGTGGCGAGCAGCGCCGCGGTCTTCAGATCGAACTCGTACTCGCTGACGTAGTACTTGGTCATCCACAGCGCCAGCGCGACATAGCCGCCGAACACGATGGAGTAGTACTGACAGTACTTCCACACGGTCGGATCCTTCAGCACCGCGAGCTGGTCGCGCACCGTGACATGCGCCGGCACCTTGTGCGCCGGGTCGTCATAGGTGAACAGCCAGAACAGGATGGCGGTAACCAGCATGGCGGCGGCATACACCTGCGGCACCATGGTCCAGCCGTAGGCGACGACGATGGCCGGCGCCACCAGCTTGGTCACCGCCGCGCCGACGTTGCCGACGCCGAACACACCCATGGCCATGCCCTGGCGCGCCTTCTCGTACCAGCGCGCGCAGTACGCGATCCCGACCGAGAACGAGCCGCCGGCCAGGCCGACGAACAGGCCGATGGCGAGGAAATGCCAGAACTCGGTGGCGGCGCGCATCAGCCAGATGGGGCCCACCGTGGCCAGCATCAGCACGAAGAACACGATGCGGCCGCCGAACTTGTCGGTGAGCATGCCCAGCGGCAGACGGATCAGCGAGCCGGTCAGCACCGGCGTGGCGATGAGGATGCCGAACTGGGTCTCGTTGAGATCGAGCTGTTCCTTGATGGGGATGCCGATCACCGCGAACATCATCCACACCGCGAAGCACACGGTGAACGCCAGCGTGCTCATCACGAGCACGGAAAGCTGCTGTTGCGAACGTGGCGTCATGGCAATCCCCACACAAGAAAACCTGGATATCCGCATATCGGATGAGCCCAGTGTAGGGAAGGAAAAATCGCGCGCCAGAGGCGGGGAAACGCCGGCCAGGCCCTGAATTACCTCCGAATGGGTATGGCCGGTATACGCCAAGTCATTGATTGTCAGAGATATGTGTCTCGGTCCGGGTGCGCCGATCTATCCCTACGGTGCAAAGTGGGTATTTCATCGCCGCCGGCGCGGGCTTAAAAAGGGTTATCCCGATCAACTCGTCCACGATACCCATGCAGCCGCCCTCGGCCCTGTCCTGGAGATCCCTGAACCGCTCGCTGCTGGCACGCATGGGTGGCGCCATCGCCGGCATCGCGCTGCTGGCGCTGATCGGCATGTCGGTATCGGCGCTGGTGGCGGAATCCACCCAGGGCAGCGGTGAGGCGATCAACCGCGCCGGCAGCCTGCGCATGCAGGCCTGGCAGATGGCGGCGCTGTCCATGGCCGCGCCGGCGGTGGCCAATGCCCAGCATGCCCGGCGCATGGAACAGGCGTTGACCGACTTCGAGGCGACGCTGCAACACGCAGCCATCCGCGCCATGCTGCCGGGTGCCGAGGACGCGGCGCTGATGCGCGCTCATCGCCAGGTCACGGCCGCATGGCATGAACGGGTACGACCGTATTTCAGCCGCGGTGCGCAGGGATTGGCCCTGCCGGCGGACGACGTCGCGCGCGCCTGGCTGATGGAGGACATCGGCGCATTCGTCGCCGACATCAACGATCTGGTGCAGCGCATGGAAGAGACCACCGAGGCCAAGATCCTGGTCATGCGCGTGGTGCTGATCGTCGCGCTGTCGCTGACCCTGCTGGTAGTGCTGTTGACCGTGTGGCTGATCCATACCCAACTGGTTCAGCCGCTGCGCGCGCTGCTGGCTCTGACCGCGCGGGTCGGCCAGGGTGACCTGTCGGCGCGGGCGACGCACGTCGGCGAGGACGAACTCGGTGCCCTCGGGCGTGCCTTCAACCTGATGGCCGAGGATCTGGACAAGCTGTATCACGATCTGGAATCGCGCGTGCGCCAGAAGACCGCCGAGCTGACGCGCAGCAACCAGGCGCTGGAGCTGCTCTACCACTCCATCGCCCGGCTGCATGGCGCGCCGCCCGGGCGCGACACCTATCTGGCGCTGCTGCGCGACATCGAGAACGTGCTGGGCCTGGGCCACGGCATCATCTGTCTGGGCGAACCGGGCGGGGGCAGCGGCCAGATGGTCGCCAACACCATGCGCGAGGGCGACCACAACCCGTGCGCGCGTGCCGAGTGCGGCTGGTGCCACGGCACCGGCCAGACCCGCTTCAGCATCGCCGACGATTACCACCGCCATCTCACCTTGCCGCTGGCCGACGCCGAGAGCCAGTACGGCGTGCTGATCCTGGAAGTGCCGGTGACCCGGCAATTGGAGCCGTGGCAGGTGCAGTTGCTGGAGGCGTTGTCGCGCCATATCGGCGTGGCCATCGGCGCGGAGCGTCGCATCCAGCAGAGCCGGCGCGTGGCGCTGCTGGAGGAGCGTGCGGTGATCGCGCGCGAACTGCACGATTCGCTGGCGCAGTCGCTGGCTTACATGCGCATTCAGGTCAGCCGCTTGCAGACCACGCTGAAACGAGCCGAGACGCGGGCGCAGGCGGACCAGATCCTGAGCGAACTGCGCACCGGCATGAGCAGCGCCTACCGCCAGTTACGCGAGCTGCTCACCACGTTCCGGCTGAAGATGGAAGGTCAGGATCTGGCCGGCGCGCTCAGCCAGACCGTCGACGAATTCGCCGGGCGCGGCGGACTGCCGGTCGACCTGGACATCGATCTGGCCGGCTGTGCGCTCACGCCCAACGAGGAGATCCACGTGCTGCACGTGGTGCGCGAGGCGCTGTCGAACGTCGTCAACCACGCCGGCGCCAGCCGCGCGCGGGTCGCCATCGCCTGCGCCGACGATGGCCGGGTCGAAGTGCGCATCGAGGACGACGGACGCGGCATCGTCAAGAGCGCCGATGCGCATCACTACGGCATGACCATCATGCAGGAACGCGCGCGCACGCTGGCCGGCGACATCCGTTACACGTCGCCGCCGCAGGGCGGCACGCGCGTCACCCTGTCCTTCCGCCCCGCCAGCCGGCGCGCCAACGGTTCGGCGCCGGCGCTGTCCTGGAGCCCGCAACCATGAATCCAGCCATATTGCCGAAACCCGACGGCCGCCAACGTCTGCTGGTCATCGACGACCATCCGCTGTTCCGCAAGGCGGTGCTGCAACTGGTGGCCATGACCGGCGATTTCGAGGTGGTGGGCGAGGCGTCCTCCGGACCCGAGGGGCTGGAGCTGGCGCAGACCCTGCAACCCGACATGATTCTGCTGGATTTGAACATGCGGGAGATGAACGGCATCGAGGTGCTCAAGGTGATCAAGTCCTGGGGCCTGGATGCGCGTGTGGTGATGCTCACGGTGTCCGACGAGACCGCCGATCTGGTCGCCGCGCTGCGTGCCGGCGCCGACGGCTATCTGCTCAAGGAGATGGAACCGGAGGAACTGCTGGCCAAGCTGGAGCAGGCGGCGCGCGGCCAGGTCACGTTGAGCGAGCGCCTGACCCGCGTGCTGGCGCATTCCCTGCGCGGCGACACCCGACCGCGCGACCCCGACGAGGCCGGCCTGACCGAGCAGGAGGGGCGCATCCTCGACCTCATCGCCCAGGGCATGAGCAACAAGCTGATCGCGCGCGAACTGAACATCGCCGACGGTACCGTCAAGGTGCACGTCAAGCACCTGCTGCGCAAACTCAACCTGCGTTCGCGCGTGGAGGCGGCGGTGTGGGCGGTGGAGCGCAGGCGCGCGTAATCCGCGCTTGCGCTGCCCGCTGGCCGATGCACGGCCATGACGCGCTACTTCAGCACCAACACCCGGATGTGGATGCGGCGGTTGTTGCGCCCCGACGGATCGAGCGGCTTGTTGGCGCCATACGAGGCTGTGGACATACGGTTGACCGGAATGCCCTTGCGCTCCGCCAGGTGGCGCCGCACCACCTCGGCGCGCGCCTTGCCCAGGTTGTAGTTGTTGTCGTCGGTGCTGGTGTTGTCCGTGTGTCCCTGGATGTCCAGGTGGTACTCCTGGTCCAGTTCGGCGAGACGGCGTGCCAGGTCGTTCAGCTTGACGAGGTCACGCGGGTCCAGGTTCGGATCGTTGAGCGGATACAGCACCCGGTCCTCGGTCAGCGTCACCGTGAACGCTTCGCGTCCCATGGCCAGGAAGATCTCCTTGGACGCCAGTGCCAACGC
The DNA here is from genome assembly GCA_964440155.1 of uncultured Thiobacillus sp. GTDB lineage: Bacteria > Pseudomonadota > Gammaproteobacteria > Burkholderiales > Thiobacillaceae > PFJX01. Next base: position 9,180 of record CAYTRH010000046.1, read on the forward strand.
CTCCTGTACCTGCTCGGACAACTGGCGCAGACGTTCCTCGGCGGCGGTCATGCGTTGCGCCAGCGCGGCTGTGCCGGCTGCGTCCTGCTGCTGACGCGCCGCCATGCCCGCCAGCGCCTCGCTGCTGGCGCGCTGGTTGGCCTCCAGCGCGCGCAGCCGGGTGGCCGCATCGTCCGCCTGACGAGCCTGTTGCTCCAGGCGCGTGGCCAGGTTCTGGGTCTGGCGTTCGCCCTGCGCCAGCCGCTCGCCCAGACCGTCGAGGTCCAGCCGGCGGTTGGCCTCCAGCGCCCGCGTTTGTGCCGCGAGTTCGTCGATGCGGCGTCGATCCTGACCGGACTGCGCCTCGATCGAGGCGAGCCGCCGCTCGCTGGCGGCGAGCGCATCCTGCAGCGCGCCCAGGCGGGTATCGATCTCGCCGGTCCGGCGTTCCAGCGCACCCGCTCGATCCGCCAGCACGCCGTGCTGCTGCACGATGTCCGCTGTCTGACGACCGCCTTCGGTCGCCAGCGTTCGTTCCAGTCGGTCGAGGCGCTGGGTCAAAGCAGCGGCTTCGTCACCGGCGGGCTGCTGGGTGGCGCAGCCGCCCGTCAGCGCCGCGGTCAGCGCCAGGACGGGCCAGAATCCGAGGGATGCGGACGAGCCGAGGCACGGCCGGGACGTTGCGGCGGGATCAGGTGTGGGCATGTAACGATCTCCTTGCTGGCAGGGACGATGATGTGGCGCGCGTCCGCGTGAACCGTGTCGGCCACGTTCCGGCAGCCAGGCAACGCGGCGACGTAGCCGCGACGCCGCAGGCGGGGGGAGGACGGCACGGGCACGGCGCGGGGAGTAAAAGTAAATGACCATATACTGATCGAAAATGTTAATGCCCTTTCCTCATCATTCAGGAGCCCATCATGCCCAGCCTGTTTCGAATCGCCGCCGTACTGTTGTTTTCCTTCGTCGTCACCGGATGTTCATCGCTGATGCGTTCGGCGATGGTCGAAGAGCGGGTCAGCCCCTATGGCATGGAGGAAACCGTGAAGCTGATCACCGAACGCGGCCGGCAGAGAGGCTGGAACGTCAGCGAGCCGCGCAAGCTGGACCAGACCATCCGCAAGCATGGCGGTCCCCATGTGCTGCCGGTGACGCTGCTGGAGCTGTGCGAGCCGCATCACGCCGGCAAGCTGCTGGCGCGGGACGAGGAACGCTGGGTGTCGGTGTTCATGCCCTGCACCATCAGCGTCTATGAGAAATCGGACGGCAAGATCTACGTCACCAATGTCCGCGCCGACAATCTGGGCGCGATGATGGGGGGTACCGTCGCCGAGGTCATGGGCGGCGCGGTGGCCGTGGAACAGGCGGAGATTCTGTCCTTCCTGCGCTGACCCGGGCACATCCATCACCCCGCACGGCTCGGCGCCGCGCCGAGCCGGAGGCCATCGCGCGCACGCGGCTGGTGCCATCCTTGATCTTGGTCAATCCATATTTAGTTGCGTTTTCTATAAATTGCGCTAGATATAGTGATCAAGACCCAGGAGACGCGCCATGCCCCAGTTCCGTCCAGCCGACATCGTCACGCTGCCCACGCACGTCCTGAAACGCGACGGGCGGCGGGTGCCGTTCGATGCCGGCAAGATCCGCTCCGCCATCGTCCGTGCCGGCCAGGCCACCGGCGAGTATGGCGGCGATGAGGCCGACCTGCTGACCGCGCAGGTCACCAAGGTGCTGATCCACCGCTTCCGCGGCGAGGCGCCGGCCATCGAGCAGATCCAGGACGTGGTCGAGCAGACGCTGATCGCTGCCAATCATCTGAAGACTGCGCGCGCCTACATCGTCTACCGTGAGCGGCATGCCAAGCTGCGCGCCGACCGCAAGACCGTGGTGGACGTGGCCGGCTCGATCAACGAGTACCTCGACCGCCAGGACTGGCGGGTCAATGCCAACGCCAATCAGGGCTATTCGCTGGGCGGGCTGATCCTCAACGTCGCCGGCAAGGTCACCGCCAACTACTGGCTCAATCACGTGTACGCGCCGGAGGCGGGTGAGGCGCACCGCAACGGCGACCTGCACATCCACGACCTGGACATGCTGGCCGGCTACTGCGCCGGCTGGTCTTTGCGCACGCTGCTCAACGAGGGCCTCAACGGTGTGCCCGGCAAGGTGGAGGCGGCGCCGCCCAAGCATCTCTCATCCGCCGTCGGCCAGATCGTCAACTTCCTCGGCACGTTGCAGAACGAGTGGGCCGGTGCGCAGGCGTTCTCCTCGTTCGATACCTACATGGCGCCGTTCATCCGCAAGGACCGCCTGAGTTACGCGGAGGTACGGCAGGCCATCCAGGAGCTGGTGTACAACCTCAACGTGCCGTCGCGCTGGGGCACGCAGACGCCGTTCACCAACCTGACCTTCGACTGGACCTGTCCGGAGGATCTGCGCGCTCAGATCCCGGTGATCGGCGGCGAGGAGATGCCGTTCAGCTACGGCGAGTTGCAGGCCGAGATGGACATGATCAACCGCGCCTACATCGAGGTGATGACCCGCGGCGACGCCAAGGGGCGCGCCTTCACCTTCCCGATCCCCACCTACAACATCACGCCGGACTTCCCGTGGGATTCGGACAACGCCGACCGGTTGTTCGACATGACCGCCAAGTACGGCCTGCCGTATTTCCAGAACTTCGTCAATTCCGAGCTCAAACCCAACATGGTGCGTTCCATGTGCTGTCGCCTGCAGCTCGATCTGCGCGAACTGCTCAAGCGCGGCAACGGCCTGTTCGGCAGTGCCGAGCAGACCGGCAGCGTGGGCGTGGTCACCATCAACTGCGCGCGCCTGGGCTACCTGCACCGCGGCGACGAGCCCGGCCTGCTGGCGCGTCTCGATCAGTTGCTGGCCATCGGCCGGGACAGCCTGGAGGTCAAGCGCAAGGTGATCCAGGGGCTGATGGACCAGGGCCTGTTCCCGTACACCAAGCGCTATCTCGGCACCCTGCGCAATCACTTCTCGACGCTGGGGGTGAACGGCATCAACGAGATGATCCGCAACTTCACCGGTGACGCACACGATCTCACCACCGACTGGGGCCATGCTTTCGCCTGCCGCCTGCTCGACCACGTGCGTGCGCGCATCGTCCAGTTCCAGGAACAGACCGGCCACCTGTACAACCTGGAGGCGACGCCGGCGGAGGGCACCACCTACCGCTTCGCCAAGGAGGACCGCAAGCGCTGGCCGGACATCCTGCAAGCGGGCACGGACGAGCAACCCTATTACACCAACTCGTCGCAACTGCCGGTGGGCTACACCGACGATCCGTTCGAGGCGCTGGCGCGGCAGGAGGCGCTGCAGGCCAAGTACACCGGCGGCACCGTGCTGCACCTGTACATGAACGAGCGCATCTCCAGCGTCCAGGCGTGCAAGAACCTGGTGCGCCGCGCGCTGACCCACTTCCGCCTGCCCTACATCACCGTGACGCCGACCTTCTCCATCTGCCCCAAGCATGGCTATCTGTCGGGCGAACATCCGTTCTGCCCGAAGTGCGACGCCGAGATCCTGGCGCGCAAGCGTCGACGTCAAGCCGCCTGAGCCGTCCTGACCCATCGAGGAGACCACATGAACGACCTGAGTGAAGCAACCCTGCCGGAAATCCAACTGGACGACGCCGAGCGTCAGCCCTGCGAGGTGTGGACCCGCGTGATGGGCTACCACCGCCCGGTGGCCAGCTTCAACACCGGCAAGAAGGGCGAGTACGCCGAGCGCTTGTTCTTTCGCGAGTCGGCGGCGCAAACGGGTGGGTGATTGGTTGCGCTGCGCATCGGCGGCTTCACCCCGTTCAGCACCACCGACTACCCTGGCCAGCTCGCCGCCGTGGTGTTCTGCCAGGGCTGTCCGTGGCGCTGCGCCTATTGCCACAATCCGCACCTGCTGCCGGCGCGCGGTGCCGAGCGCCATGCCTGGGCCGATGTTCTCGACTTCCTGGCAGCGCGGCGCGGTCTGCTCGACGCCGTAGTGTTCTCGGGTGGCGAGGCGACGGCGCAGGCGGCCTTGGCTGACGCCCTGGCCGCGGTCAGGGCTCAGGGGTTTCGCGTCGGCCTGCATACCGCGGGCATGTATCCGCAGCGACTGGCCGTGTTGCTGCCGTTGCTCGACTGGGTGGGGCTGGACATCAAGGCGCCACGTGCCGGCTACGCGCGCATCGTGAACGCGCCTGCCGACGCGGCGGCGGTGTACGACAGTCTGCGCATGATCCGGGCGAGCGGTATCGCTCACGAAGTGCGCACCACTTGGCACCCGCTGCTGTTCGACGCGACCGACCTGCGCGCAATGGTCGCGGAGTTGTGCGCCGCCGGTGTCGATGAACTGGTAGTGCAGGAGGCCCGCAGCATCGGCGCCATGACGCGACTGCCGGACATCCGCGACGCCGACCGGGTGGCATTGCGCACGGCCCTGCGCGGCATGCGCCGGGTCAGCCACCGCCCGCTCTGTTGAGCAACGGTGGCGTGTGCGCCATGCGCGAAGTCAAGGCGGGCGAGCCACGATGTTGGCGTAATGCGGCGTACCCGGCGGCGCACGCGCCATGGATGGAGTGAACAGCAATGACTTTCCCGGCATTCTTCGATGAGGTTCCCCCGTTGGTATTGCGCGACCCCCTGGCCGAGATGCTCGGCGCGGCGGTGGATGGGCGCATCGAGTACCGTTATGCCGACGCGGTCAGGCTGGCCGGGCATTCCTGCCCGACCGTGGCCGGCGCCTGGCTGATGGCGCGCCACACGCTGGCGCTGCTGTATGCCGACGCGCTGCCGGTGCGTGGCGCGCTGCGCGTGGAACTGCGCGCAGCGCTGGACGCCGGCACGGCGGGCGTAGTCGGTGCGGTGCTGGGGCTGATCACCGGCGCGGCGGGGGAGGGCGGCTTCAAGGGATTGGGCGGCGCGCAGTCGCGGCGCGACCTGTTGCGCTACGGTGTGGCGCTGGATGCCGAGGTGCGCATCACGCGTGTGGACACCGGTGCGGCGGTGCTGCTCGACTACCGGCCGGAAGCGGTGCCGCCGGATGCGGCCTTGGCGCCGCTGATGGCACGCGTGATCGGCGGCGTCGCCGACGACGAGGAGCGGGCGGGCTTCGCTCGGCTGTGGCAGGAGCGAGTACGCCGCATCCTGTTGGACCATGCGCATGACGCCGCGCTGATCCGCGCGCGTGTGCAAGACTGAGCCCATCGTCGGTTCGGCCCCGTCGACCCCCGCCCTGGATTCATGCTGGCCATCGACGCGCAGATTCCGCTGTTGGCACTGCATGTCGGCCGGGTGGCCGGCCTGGGGCGGCAGGCCGTGCCCAGCGGCATCGACAAACGACCGGTCGAAGGCCGCGTCCTCGTCACCCGGCACGGGCTGGCGGGCGACGAGCAGGCCGACGGGCGTCATCACGGTGGCGCCGACAAGGCGCTGCACCATTACCCGGCCGAGCATTACGCGGTCTGGCGCGCCGCGCTGCCGGCACGCGCGGCGCGCTTCGTGCCCGGCGGTTTCGGCGAGAACCTGGTCACCGTGGGCGTGAGCGAGGCCGATGTCTGCCTGGGCGACATCCTCCAGTTGGGCAGCGCCCGCGTGCAGATCAGCCAAGGGCGGCAGCCCTGCGCCAAGCTCAACCTCCGCTTCGACGTGGCCGACATGCTCGAACGCGTGAAGATCAGCGGGTTGACCGGCTGGTACTACCGGGTGCTGCAGGAAGGTGAAGTCGCGGCGGGCGACACGCTGCGCGTGCTGCAGCGGCCACACCCCGATTGGCCGTTGGATCGCCTGTGGCAGGTGCTGTTCGGGCCCGCCACGGAACCGATCGCGCTGCACCGGCTGACGCAACTCGACGTGTTGTCGCCTTCCTGGCGCAAGCGGGCGCAGGCGCGTCTGCGCTGAGCCGAGGCAGGCGCCACCGCGGCAGGGTGCCAACCGGCCCGGGGGCACGGCCTACCGCGGTTTGCGCGATAACCTGAAAACCGCAGTTGAACGCGCCCGGCAGGCGCGCAATCGGGTGGGCAGCGGGCTCACCCGGCGGGTGACCTCGAGCGAAGGCGAACCCCCCGTCCATAACGGCCTCACAAGGGCTGAGCAGCGGTCAACTGCGGTTTTCAGCATAATCACCACTACATCGATTGCGGAAGCCAAGCAGGGCGAACGGGACATGGGGTGGGGGCGAATGTTCATGGCGGCGACGCTGACCGGCATGCTGTCGCTGGCGGCGGCGCAGGAAGCACGCCTGCCGTCGCCGGACGAGATGCGCGCGCAGTTGCGCGCCGGCTTGCGCGAGCGCGCGCGCGTCGAAGCCGAGCAACGGGAACGCGAACTGGCGCAGGCGCAGGCCGAGCGCGATGCCGGCCGCCTGCGCCTGCGCATCGAAACCCAACTATATGGTGCGCCGCCCGCGGCGGGCGCGGCGCAAGGCGGGCGCTAACGCCAGGTCGTGTCCGGGTAACAGCGGGTACCCGTCCGCTTCATCGGCTCAGCATGTCCACAAAGTCGAAAGCGGCACGGCCCATAATCGTTGGCCAACGGGTAGCGTCTGCTCCCCGTCATAGAGAATGATGCCGGCGGTGAAGCGTTCACCCGCCAGCAAGGCAAGTCGCCTGAGGCCGCGTAAGTCGCTGGCCTGCACCGTGGCGGCGGCTTTCACCTCCACCCCTGCAATCCGCCCAGCGCCGTTCTCGATCACGAAGTCCACCTCGTTCTGGTCTTTGTCGCGATACGTAAAGATGTCGTAGTCATCCTCCGCCCAGCTCGCCAGTTTCAGCAGTTCGCCATAGACATAGGATTCCAGCACGTGACCAAAGGCGGGTCGGTTCTGTCGTGCCGCGGCCTCGGTCATGTCGGTCAGGCTTGCCAACAGCCCGGCATCGATGAATTGCATCTTGGGTGTCTTGACGATGCGGTTCAAACGGTTGACCGACCAAGGCTCCACGCGGCGCAGCAGATACATCTGTTCGAACAGCCCGAGGTATTTTTGCGCGGTCTTGCTGTCCAGCCCCACCTGCCCGCCGAGCTGGCTGTAGTTGCACAACTGTCCAGCCATTTCGGCCAGCAATTTCAATAGACGCGGCAACTGGTCGATCTTGTCGATGCTCGCAATGTCGCGCACGTCGCGTTTGATCAGTGCATCGATGTAGTGCTTCATCCAAGCGGCTCGGCGGCGGGTACTGTCGCGGTTGACTGCCTCGGGATAGCCGCCGCGCAAGACCCGCGTAAGCGAGGCGTCGCCGAATTCCGCCTGCCCGGCAGTGGGGATGCGACCAGCGAACACCTCGTCCAGCCATCTGCCGGTAGCGCCGCGCAACTCGCAACCAGCCAGTGGCAGCAGGGTCAATGTCTCCATCCGCCCCGCCAGTGAATCGGCCACGGTGGGCAGCAGCAGCAGATTGGCAGAACCGGTCAGCAAGAAGCGTCCTGGCTGGCGATGTGCATCAATGGTTCTCTTGATCGCCAGCAACAGAGAGGGCGCGCGTTGGACTTCGTCGATCACGGCCCCGTCAAGACCGCGTACCAGCCCCACTGGATCCTGACGTGCCGCGAGCAACGTCAGTTCATCGTCCAGCGTGATGAATGGGCGTCCATCTCCGACGAATTGTCGGGCCAGCGTGGTTTTGCCGGCTTGACGGGGACCACCCAGCACTACCACAGGTGTATCGGCCAAGGCCTCCTCGATACGTGGCTGAATATGCCGTGGATACATGCGGTCAGGTTGCATCTTGTCCGTTCGGAGTGGGATCAAGGATCTGAAACTGTACGTCCAGAGTGGATTTCAACATCGTCCGTAATGGATTATAAGTTCGTCCAATTCGGAATATGAGGCCCCAATTCCTGACTCTCAACGTCGCCCGCCAACGCTTAACCGGTTCGTCACTCGTCGCGCTGCGGTGGTCAGCCGGGAGGCTGCTGGGCTAGATGCCTGGGTGTGCACCGGCCGACGCCGGCGAGGCGCGGATAGGTGCGCCAGGCGGCCAGATACAGCAATGCGCCGGTCAGCACCAGCGCACGATGGCCGAAATGGGCCGCCACCAGCAGTGCCGCGATGGCGGCGATCACCGAGGCGGCGCCATTGACGCCCCAGGCCCAGGCGGCGGCCGGCCGGTTGTGCGCCAGTGCCGCCAGGCCGAGCGGGAAGGGGATGCCCAGGCAGAACGCGAGCGGCGCGACCAGCGTGGCGACGGCGGCCATGCGCGCGGCCAGCGGCCATGGCGCGATGACCTCGTGCAGCCACGGCAATAGCAGCACGTTGAGCACGGACAAGGTGACGATGGCCGCCACCACCCGGCCGAAGTGCCCGGCGTAGCGTGGCGCCGCGCGCGCGCCCAGGCCGGCGCCGATCAGGAATACCGCCAGCACCAGCGCCACCGCGTACAGGGGATGGCCCAGCAACAGCACCAGTTTGTGCATGAAGGCGATCTCCAGCAGCATGAACCCCAAGCCCAGCGCGGCGAAGTACGTCAGCACCGGCACGCCGCCGCCGCGCGCCCGGCCGGGCAGCAGCATCAGCGCAGCCAGCAGCGCGGCCTGCACCAGCGTCGCCCAGGCGGTGACATAGCCCCAGTCGAGCAGCGCCCAGCCGCCGGCGGCGCGCATGGCCAGCAGTTCGGCGGCCACCGCCGGGCGGAAGAAGTGGTTGAAGTAGGGGCGGTCATCCGTGGGCGGGCGCAGGTCGAACCGGTATTGGGCCAGGTAGTCGGCCTGTCCGGCGCCCAGCAGCGCGGCCATGCCCGTGGCGATGTCGGCACGCGCATGGCTGCCGGCCGGCGTGCCCGGCGGGTAGTCGAGGTCGAAGCCGCGCGTTGCCGCGAAGGCGGCGAGCGTGGCCAGGTCTGCCTCATCCAGCGGTGCCGCCTTGATCAGCAGCGTGGCGGCGCGATAGCCGCGCACCACGGCAGTGTGGCCGGCCGCCGCGTCGCCCAGCACCGCGCGAGTCATCGCGGCCAGCTTGAGCAGCTCGCGTGGCGGCAGCGCCGCGCTGGTGGAAATGGCCAGCCAGCCGTGCGGTGTCAGCCGCGCCAGCAGCGCCTGCATGCCCTGCACGGTGAGCAGGGTGTTCTCACGCAGCGCGGCCAACCCGCCGGGCGTCACCGCTAGGTGCAGGGCGATCAGGTCGTGGCTCTGGCGATCGGCGGCGAGCAGGGCGCGTGCATCGGCGAGTGTGGGCGGCGGCAGCGCCGGCATGTCCGGGATCTGCTCGCGCAACCGGGTCAGCAGGCGCAGCAGGCCGGCGTCGTTCAC
>CAYTRH010000047.1:0-17725 GCA_964440155.1 uncultured Thiobacillus sp.
GGCGGCGGCGCCGGTCTGCTGGCCTGGGCGGTGCTGACCCGGCCGTACGACAGCATTGCCGGCTATTTCCTCGCCAACAGCCTGCCGGGCGGCGGCGGCAGCAACGTGGTCAACGTCATCCTGGTCGATTTCCGCGGCTTCGACACCCTGGGCGAGATCACCGTGCTGGCGCTGGCCGGCATCGGCATCTTCGCGCTGCTGGAGAAGCTGCGCCTGGATGCGCCGGTGTGCGACGCACAGGGGCGTGCCTGGGACTGGGACATGCACCCGGCGATCATGGCCTCGCTCACCCGGCTGCTGCTGCCGCTGGCGCTGCTGGTGTCGGTGTTCATTTTCCTGCGCGGCCACAATTTGCCCGGCGGCGGTTTCATCGCCGGCCTGGTCACGGCGGTGGCGCTGATCATGCAATACCTGGCCAACGGCGTGGCGTGGACGCACACCCGCCTGCCCGGCAACATGCACCCGATGATCGGTTTCGGCCTGCTGATCGCCACGTTGACCGGGGTGGCCAGCTTCGCCTTCGGTCATCCTTTCCTGACTTCCACATTCACTCATGTGCATTGGCCGCTGGTCGGCGAATTCGAGCTCGCCTCGGCCATGGCCTTCGACTTGGGCGTTTATCTGGTGGTGGTCGGCGCCACGCTGCTGATCCTGATCCATCTGGGCCTGCTGCATGACGCCAGCCATCGGCCCGGAGCCGCCGGTGGGCAGGTGCGCTGATGGAAGCGCTGATCGCCCTGATCATCGCCACGCTCACCGGCAGCGGCGTCTATCTGGCGCTGCGCGGGCGCACTTTCCCGGTGGTGCTGGGCCTCACCCTGCTGTCCTACGCGGTCAACCTGTTCCTGTTCGTCATGGGCCGATTGACCGTGGGCCAGCCGCCGGTGATCGATGCCGCCGCCGCCGGCTATGCCGATCCGCTGCCGCAGGCGCTGGTGCTGACCGCCATCGTCATCGGCTTCGCCATGACCGCTTTCGTCATCATGCTGGCGCTGAAGGCGCGTGCCGAGTTGGGCAGCGATCACGTCGACGGACGGGAGGAGGCATGAACCATCTGCCGTTCGCGCCGCTGCTGCTGCCGCTGCTGGCCGGCATCCTGCTGCTGTTGCTGCGTCATCTGGACATGCGTCTGCGCCGCCTGCTGTCCATCGCCGCCGTGCTCGGCCAGATCGGCCTGGCGCTGTGGCTGACGCGTGCGGTCGCCGGCGGCGACATTCTGGTGTACGCACTGGGCGACTGGGTGGCGCCGTTCGGCATCGTGCTGGTGGCGGATCGCCTGGCGGCGTGGATGCTGCTGATCGTTTCGCTGCTGGCCTTGTTCGCGCTATTGCAGGCGACGCGCGGCGGCGATGCCGATGGACGCCATTTCCACGTGCTGTTCCAGTTGCAGTTGTTCGGTTTGAACGGTGCTTTCCTCACCGGCGACCTGTTCAACCTGTTCGTGTTCTTCGAGGTGCTGCTGCTTGCCTCCTATGGCCTGATCCTGCACGGCGGCGGTCGTCTGCGCACGCGCGCCGGCCTGCATTACGTGGTGATCAACCTGGCCGGCTCCACACTGTTCCTGTTCGCCGTGGGCACGCTGTACGGCATGCTGGGCACGCTCAACATGGCCGATCTGGCGCTCAAGGTGGCCGCCACGCCGGCGGAGAACGTCGGTCTGGTGCGCGCCGCCGGCTGGCTGCTGTTCGGCGTGTTCGCGCTGAAGGCGGCGCTGCTGCCGCTGTATCTGTGGCTGCCGGCGGCCTACGCCCACACCAGCGCGCCGGTGGCGGCGCTGTTCGCCATCATGACCAAGGTGGGTGCCTATGCCATTCTGCGCGTGTACACGCTGATCTTCGGCGCGCAGGCCGGTCCCGCCGCCGACCTGATCGCCGACGCGCTGCTGCCGCTGGCGTTGGCGACGCTGCTGGTCGGTATGCTCGGCGTGGTCGGCGCGACCCATCTGCGCCAGCAGGTGGCCTATCTGGTGGTGGCCTCCATCGGCACGCTGCTCACCGCCTTCGGTCTGGGCTCCGGCGCCGGCATCGCCGCCGGGCTTTACTACCTGCCGCATACCACCTTCGCGGCGGCGGCGCTGTTCCTGCTGGCCGACTGTATCGCGCGCCAGCGCGGCGAATTGGCCGACCGGCTGGATCCCGGACCGGTGATGGCGCGCCATCGCCGCCTGGGCGCACTGTTCTTCCTGGTCGCCATCGCCGCTTCCGGTCTGCCGCCGCTGTCCGGTTTCGTCGGCAAGTTCCTGTTGCTGCGCGCGGCACTGGAGCACGCGCTGTGGGGCTGGGTGCTGGCGGCGGTGCTGGTCGCCAGCCTGCTGGGGGTGATTGCGCTGGCGCGCAGCGGCAGTCTGTTGTTCTACCGCGCCGGTACCGCGCCGACACGCGAGGCCGCGCCCGGCCCGACGCCAGCTCCGACCTGGTTGTCGCTGGCGCCGCTGTCGGCGCTGTTCCTGCTCGGCGTCGGTCTCACCGTGTTCGCCGGGCCGCTGGCCGAGCACACACAGGCAATCGCCACGCAGTTGCTGCAACCGCATGAATACGTGCATGCGGTGCTCGGCACGGAGGCGCGGCCGTGAGCCGCCGCTTGTTGCCACACCCGCTGTTGACGCTGGCGCTGGCGCTGATCTGGCTGTTGCTGGCCAACAGCCTGGCGTTCGGCCACGTCGTGCTGGGCCTGCTGCTGGGTTGGGCGATACCGCTGTTCACCCGGCGGTTCTGGCCGGATGCCGTGACGATCCAGCGTCCGGCGACGTTGGCGCGCTTCATCGCCGTGGTGCTGTATGACATCGTCGTCGCCAATGTGTCGGTGGCGCGCCTGATCCTCGGCCGGCCGGAGCGCTTGCGTCCCGCCTTCGTCGTCGTGCCGCTGGCGCTGCGCTCGGAACTGGCGATCAGCCTGCTGGCCAACACCATCTCGCTGACGCCCGGCACGGTATCGTCGCGCCTGAGCCCGGATCGCCGCAGCCTGCTGGTGCATGCGCTGGATGTGGACGACCGCGAGGCGTTGATCGCCAGCATCAAGCAGCGCTACGAGGCGCCGTTGAAAGAGGTGTTCGAATGTTGAGCCTGGTCATTCCCATCGCCTTTGCCCTGGTCGGAGCCGCGGTCGCCCTGAGTCTGTGGCGCCTGCTGGCGGGCCCGGGTGCGCCGGATCGCATCCTGGCGCTCGATACGCTGTATGTGAACACCATCGCATTGCTGGTGCTGCTGGGCATCCATCTCGGCAGCGCGCTGTATTTCGAGGCGGCGCTGCTGATTGCCATGATGGGGTTCGTCGGCACCGTCGCGCTGTGCAAGTATCTGCTGCGCGGCGACATCATCGAATAGGCGTGGCCATGCTGGAATATCTGCTGTCCTTCCTGATCCTGACCGGCGCCGTGTTCACCTTCATCGGCTCACTGGGCCTGGCGCGGCTGCGCGATTTCTACACCCGCCTGCACGGTCCGACCAAGGCAACCACGCTGGGCGTGGGCAGCCTGCTGGTGGCCTCGGCGGTGTACTTCAGCACGCGCGGCGAGGGTGTCAGTCTGCACGAGGTGCTGGTGACGCTGTTCCTGTTCATCACCGCGCCGGTATCGGCGCCGCTGCTGGACAAGGCGGCGCTGCATCTGCGCGAGCGTTCGCTGGTCGAACTGCCGCCCGACGACGATGCCGCGGCCGACGCGCCTGCCGGCGATGGTGCTGTTCGATAGTCACAGTCATCTCGACGCCGGCGAGTTCGACGCCGACCGCGACGCAGTGGTGGCGCGTGCGCTGGCCGCCGGTGTGACCACGCAGGTGTTGCCGGCAGTGACCCGCGCCGGTTTCGACACGGTCGCCGCCGCGTGCGCCCGCTACCCCGGTTGCCTGCCCGCCTGGGGCCTGCACCCCATGTACATCGACGTGCATCGCCAAGCGGATCTCGCCGAACTGGGGCGGTGGCTGGAGGCGCGCCGGCCGGTGGCGATCGGCGAGATCGGCCTCGACCTGTTCGTGCGCGACCTGAATTTCACCCGGCAGGAGTATTTCTATGTCGAGCAGCTGAAGCTCGCGCGCGCACACGACCTGCCGGTGCTGCTGCATTGTCGGCGTGCCAACGACGCCATCCTCAAGCACCTGCGCCGCATCCGTGTGCCCGGCGGTATCGCCCATGCCTTCAGCGGCAGCCGCCAACAGGCCGACGAATTCCTCAAGCTCGGCTTCAAGCTCGGCTTTGGCGGCGCGTTCACCTGGAGCCGCGCCACCCGTCTGCGCGAACTGGCGCGCGACCTGCCGCTGGAAGGCATCGTGCTGGAAACCGACAGCCCGGACATCCCGCCCGCCTGGCTCGGCCGCGGCCGCAACGAACCGGCCGAACTGGCCGGCATCGCCGCAGCGCTGGCGGAACTGCGCGGCATCGCGGTGGCGGAAGTGGCGCAGGCGACCACGGCCAACGCCCGCGCGGTATTGCGGCTTTCCTGACCCGCACGCGCGGCGTTCACGACGGTGGGTGGCCATGAGCGTGGCAGGGGGACGACGCGCTCCGGGCCAGTGTGCGGAAACAACCGGCTGCGGTAAGGTTACGGGTGCGTGCGACCACCAAGGACACGTGCCGCCATGTGGACCATTCCCAACCTGCTCACGCTGCTGCGCCTGATCCTGGTGCCGTTCGTCGCCTGGCGTCTGGCGCTGCACGACGTGCAGGGCGCGTTCTGGCTGTTCGCGCTGGCGGCGCTGACCGATCTGTTCGATGGCTATCTGGCGCGCCGCCTGAACCAGCGCAGCGTGCTCGGCGCCTGGCTGGATCCCATCGCCGACAAGATCATGCTGCTCACCACGCTGACCATGCTCAGCCTGACCGGCCTGCTGCCGATGTGGCTGCTGGCGGTGGTGGTGGTGCGCGACCTGGTGGTGCTGGCGGGTGCGGAGGGTTATCGCAGGCTGACCGGCACGCTGGACGTGCAGCCGACCCTGTCCGGCAAGCTGGCCACGGCCATGGAATTCGTGCTGGTCTCGCTGGTGCTGGCGGATGTCGGCCTGGCCTGGGGCATGGACTGGATCATCGCGCCGCTGGCGGCGCTGACCGCGCTGGTGGTGGCGTTGTCCGGGCTACGCTACGTGTGGATCTGGACCGGCAAGACGCGCGCCTGGCTGCGTCAGGCGACCGACAGGTGATGGCGCCGCGCCGTCCGCACCGCCGCCGCTTCCTCGCTTTGGCGCCGGCCCGCCTGCTTCCCCAGAGTGGCGCCGCGTCCGCCGCGCGTCTTGGCTGGCTGCTACCGCCCGGCGGCGAGGGGCAGCCGGCACGGGTCTAGGATGGTTCTCCATTCGCGGCCAGCCGCGCGATCAGGCTGGCAGTGGAAGCGTCGTGCGCGCCGGCAGCTTGTTCGCCGCGCAGCGCCGGCAGGATGGCCTGGGCGAGCTGCTTGCCCAGCTCCACGCCCCATTGATCGTAGGAATTGACGTTCCAGATCGCGCCCTGTACGAACACCTTGTGTTCGTACAGCGCGATCAGCCGGCCGAGCGCGCGCGGTGTCAGTCTGCGGTAGAGCAGGCTGTTGGTGGGGCGGTTGCCGGGGAATACCTTGTGCGGTGCCAGCGCGGCGATGGCGGCACGGCTCAAACCGGCGGCGGCCAGTTCGGCGCGTGCTTCGGCCAGGGTCTTGCCGCGCATCAGCGCCTCGGTCTGCGCAAGGAAGTTGGACAGCAGCACCGTATGCTGGCCGTTGATGTCGTTGTGTGACTCCGCCGCGGCCAGGAAATCGCAGGGGATCAGCTGGCTACCCTGGTGGATGAGCTGGTAGAACGCATGCTGGCCGTTGGTGCCGGGCTCGCCGAAAAGCACCGGCCCGGTGGCCATCTTCACCGGCTTGCCGTCGCGCGTGACCGACTTGCCGTTGCTCTCCATGTCGAGCTGTTGCAGATAGGCGGGCAAGCGCGCCAGGCGCTGATCGTAGGGCAGCACCGCGTAGCTCTGCGCATCCCAGAAATCGACATACCAGATGCCCAGCAGCGCCAGGATCACCGGCATGTTCTCGGCCAGCGGTGCGGTGCGGAAGTGCTGGTCCATGTCGTGCGCGCCGGCCAGCAGTTCCTCGAACGCATCCATGCCGATGTACACCGCGATGGGCAGGCCGATGGCCGACCACAGCGAGTAGCGACCGCCCACCCAGTCCCAGAAACCGAACATGTTGGCGGGATCGATGCCGAACGCGCGCACCGCCGCCTCGTTGGTGGACACTGCGACGAAGTGTCGCGCCACCGCCGCGGCCGCGGCATCCGCACCGACGTTGCCGCCGGACAACGCGGCGAGCAGCCAGTCGCGCGCGGCGCGGGCGTTGAGCAGGGTTTCCTGGGTGGTGAAGGTCTTGGAGGCGACGATGAACAGCGTGGTCGCCGGGTCCAGATCCTCCAGCGTGTCGTGCAGGTGGCTGGGATCGACGTTGGAGACGAAATGCGCGCGGATGTTGCCACCGTAGGGTCTGAGCGCCTGGCAGACCATGGCCGGCCCCAGATCGGAACCGCCGATGCCGATGTTGACCACGTCGGTGATGGTCTTGCCGCCATGCCCCTTCCATTTGCCGGTGCGCACGCGGTCGGCGAAGTCGCGCATGCGCGCCAGCACTGCGCGCACCTCCGGCATGACGTCGCTACCATCGACCAGGACCGGTGTGTCACCACGATGGCGCAGCGCGATGTGCAGTACCGCCCGACCCTCGGTCAGGTTGATGCGCTCGCCGCCGAACATGGCGTCGCGCAGCGCCTCCACCTCGGCCTCGCGTGCCAGCTTCAGCAGCAGTTGCAGCGTGCGTGGGCGGATCAGGTTCTTGGAGTAATCGAGCAGCAGGTCGTCCAGTTGCAGCGTGTAACGGCGGGCGCGCTCGGCGTCCTTGGCGAACAGGTCGCGCAGGTGCAGTTTGTTCCAGGCGCGGCGCTCTTCCCTGAGCGCCAGCCAGGTGGGGGATTTGCCGGCATCGGTCATGGTCGTCGCTCAGTCCTGGTACAGGATCACGCCGCCCAGAGGCGGCAGGGTGATCACCAGCGAATGTTGGTAACCCATCCAGGGCTGCGGCTCACTCATCAGTCCGGCGCCGTTGCCGACGTTGCCGCCACCGTAAAAGCCGGAGTCACTGTTGAAGATCTCGCGCCAGAAGCCGGCGGTGGGCGCGCCGATGCGATAGCCGTCGCGCGGCACCGGCGTGAAGTTGAGCGCGACGATGACCGCGCGGCCCTGACGATCGCGACGCAGGAAGGACAGCACGGACTGGTCGGCATCGTGACAGTCGATCCAGGCGAAGCCCTCGTGCTGGAAATCCAGATCGTGTAGCGGCGGCAGGTCGCGGTACAGGTGATTGAGGTCGCGCAGACACTTGAGCACGCCCTGGTGCCAGTGCACTTCCAGCAGGCTCCAGTCCAGCCCTTCGGCCACCGACCATTCGCGTCCCTGGGCGAACTCGTTGCCCATGAAGTTGAGCTTCTTGCCCGGCGTGGTCGCCTGGTAGGTCAACAGCAGGCGCAGGTTGGCGAACTGCTGCCAGGCGTCACCCGGCATCTTGCCGAGCAGCGAGCGCTTGCCGTGCACGACTTCGTCGTGCGAGAACGGCAGCACGAAGTTCTCCGTGTAGGCGTAGAGCTGGCCGAAGGTCAGATTGTTGTGATGGAAGCGGCGGTACACCGGGTCGAGCTGGAAATAAGCCAGCGTGTCGTTCATCCAGCCCATGTTCCATTTCATGGAGAAACCCAGACCGCCGACATAGACCGGGCGCGACACCATGGGCCAGGCGGTGGATTCCTCGGCGATGGTCAGCGCACCGGGGAAGCGCTCGTGCACCATGGCGTTCATCTCGCGCAGGAAGTCGAGCGCTTCCAGATTCTCGCGCCCGCCATACCGGTTGGGCAGCCATTCGCCCTCGCGCCGCGAGTAGTCCAGGTAGATCATGGAGGCGACCGCGTCCACGCGCAGGCCGTCCAGATGGAACTCCGACAGCCAGTAATGCGCGCTGGCCAGCAGAAAGCCTTTCACCTCGGCGCGACCGTAGTTGAAGATGTGCGTGCCCCAGTCCTGATGCACGCCCAGGCGCGGATCCTCGTGTTCGTACAACGCCGTACCGTCGTAGCGTGCCAGCGCCCAGGCATCCATGGGAAAGTGACCCGGCACCCAGTCCAGCAACACGCCGATGCCGGCCTGATGACAGGTATCGACGAAATGGCGGAAGTCGTCGGCGTCGCCGAAGCGCGAAGTGGGCGCGAAGTAACCGGTGCTCTGGTAGCCCCAGGACTCGTCCAGCGGATGTTCGGTGATGGGCATCAGCTCGATGTGGGTGTAGCCCAGCTCGACCACGTGCGGCAGCAGTTGCGCAGCCAGATCGCGCCAGCCGAGATAGCCACCGTCCTGGCGTCGCCACGATCCGGCATGTACCTCGTAGATGTTCATGGGCGCATGCAGCCAGTCGCGCGTGGCACGCTCGCGCAGCCATTCGGCGTCGCGCCAGACATGCGTGGTCGGCGTCGGCACCACTGCGGCGGTGCCGGGGCGCAGCTCGAAGCGGCGGGCGTAGGGGTCGATCTTGACCATGACGGCGCCGCTGTCGCGCGCACGGATCTCGAACTTGTACAGGTCGCCGCTGGTCAGCCCAGGCACGAACAGTTCCCAGATGCCGGAGCCGCCGCGCACGCGCATGGGATGGATCCGGCCATCCCAGGCGTTGAAATCGCCCACCACCGAAACGCGCTCGGCGTTGGGCGCCCATACGGCGAAACGCACGCCGGACACGCCGTCGACCTCCATCAGATGGCCGCCCAGGCTGCGCCACGCTTCCAGCAGTCGGCCTTCGTTGAACAGGTAGATTTCCTGGTCGGACAGCAAAGGGCCGAATGCGTAGGGGTCGACGATGGTGAAATCCCGACCGTCCTCGCGGATCGTCAGGCGCCACGGGCGCGGCGGCGCCAGCGGACCGCGCCATTCGAACAGGCCGCGCGCATCGATGCGCGTCAGTTCCGCCTCGCCACCGTCCGTCAGCAGCGCGACCCGCTCGGCGCGCGGCCGGTGCACGCGCAGCACCCAGCCCTCGGGCGCGGGGTGCAGGCCAAGCAGATCGAAGGGGTCATGGTGGCGGGCGGTGAGCAGGCGTTCGATGGCGTCGGACATGAGTCGTGCTGTTTGGGGTTCTGGTGGGCGGTCAAGCATGCCGCCGCGGCGGCAGCGGCATGATGACGGCATGGAAGGCGGCGATTTTCCCGTTACTCGGGCAAAATAGCCATCGATACTGAAGTTCATCCCGCACGGGTTTTCCACGGGTTGTGCGGGAGGCTTATCAGGAGTCGGATGTCGTTTATTATTCCACATCGTCGTGCCATCGAAAGACACCCAGAGGAGAGCAGCGTGGCCAAGGAATACCCGCGTTTCGTCAGTCTGCTGACCAAGAATACCGTCGCCCTGATCTTGGCCGGTGGTCGGGGCAGCCGGCTCAAGCAGTTGACCGACTGGCGCGCCAAGCCCGCCGTACCGTTCGGCGGCAAGTTCCGCATCATCGATTTTCCCCTGTCCAACTGCATGAACTCCGGCATCCGCCGCATCGGCGTGGTGACCCAGTACAAGGCGCATTCCCTGATCAAACACGTGCAGCGCGGCTGGGGCTTCCTGCGCGGCGAGTTCAACGAGTTCGTCGAACTGATGCCGGCGCAGCAGCGGGTGGACGAGGATTCCTGGTACAAGGGCACGGCCGATGCGGTGTACCAGAACCTCGATATCCTGCGCGTGTACAAGCCGGAGTTCGTGCTGCTGCTGGCGGGTGATCACGTGTACAAGATGGATTACGGCGAGATGATCGCCAATCACGTGCGCAACGAAGCCGACATGACCGTAGCCTGCATCGAGGTGCCGATCAAGGATGCCAGCGCCTTCGGCGTCATGGCCACGGCGCCGGACGGGCGTGTGGTGAAGTTCACCGAGAAGCCCAAGCAGCCGGCGCCGATGCCGGATAAGCCGGACGTGGCGCTGTGTTCCATGGGCATCTATGTGTTCAATGCCGCGTTCCTATTCGAGCAACTGGTGCGCGATGCCGACGACCCCAAGTCCGAGCACGATTTCGGCAAGAACGTCATCCCGCACTTGATCGAGGCGGGCTACCGGGTCTATGCGCAAAGCTTCAACGAGAGCTGCGTCCATGGCGAGAACGAGCCGCCTTACTGGCGCGACGTCGGTACCGTCGATGCCTATTGGGAGGCCAACCTGGATCTGGCCAGCATCACCCCGGACCTCAACCTGTATGACAAGGCGTGGCCGATCTGGACCTATCAGGAACAATTGCCGCCCGCCAAGTTCGTGTTCGACGAGGATCACCGCCGCGGCATGGCGGTGGATTCCATGGTCTCGGGCGGTTGCATCATCAGCGGTGCCACGGTCAAGCATTCGGTGCTGTTCTCCAACGTACACGTCAGCGAGGGCGCGTTCCTGGAGGAAGCCGTGGTGCTGCCGGACGTGCGCATCGGCGCCGGCACGGTGCTCAAACGCGTGGTCATCGACAAGGGATGCAAGATTCCGCCGGGCACGACCATCGGCGTCAATCGCGCCGAGGACGAAAAGCACTATCACGTCACCGAGCGCGGTGTGACGCTGGTCACACCGGAGATGCTGGGACAGGCATTTCACCATTTCCGCTGAAACGGGAAGGACAGGCATGGCGGCCCGGGGCAATGGCCGCCCCGGGTCGGCCATGTACAATCGCGGCCTGACGCTCCGCTTGCCGCCGCCCGATGCTGCACCTCGTTCTCTGCTGGCATTTCCACCAGCCCGACTATCGCGATGCCGACGGGCGCTATCAGTTGCCATGGACCTACCTGCATGCGGTGAAGGATTACGCCGACATGGCGGCGCATCTGGAGAGCGCGCCGAACGTGTGCTGCGTGGTCAATTTCGTGCCCACGCTGACCGCGCAGATCCTGGATTACGCCGAGCAGTTCGCCAGCGGTGAACTGCGCGACCCGCTGCTGGAGAGCCTGCTCGATCCGGCGCTGAGTGCCCGGCCGCCGGCGCAGCGGCGGGCGCTCGTCGAGCAGTGCTTCAAGGTCAACGCGCCGACCATGCTGGAGCCGTTCGCGCCCTATCGCCGCCTACAATCCCTGTGGTGCAGCGTGGCGGATGGCGGCGATGTCGCTCTGGAGCTGCTGTCCGAACAGTTCTATGCCGACCTGGTGACCTGGTATCACCTGGCCTGGACCGGCGAGACGGTGCGCCGCGCGCGTGCCGATCTCATGGCGCTGATGCACAAGGGCGAGGGCTTCACGCTGGCCGATCGCCGCGCCTTGTTCGAACTGTACGGCGAGGTCGTCGCCGACCTGCTGCCGCGTTACCGTCGTCTGGCGGCGCGCGGGCAGATCGAGCTGTCGGCGACGCCGCACAGCCATCCCATCCTGCCCCTGCTGTTGGATTTCAACGCCGCGCGCGAGGCGCGCCCCGGTCTGCCGCTGCCGCAGGCGCCGGGCTATCCCGGCGGTGAGGCGCGCGCGCGTGCCCACATCGAAGCGGCGCTGGCCGATCACGTCGAACATTTCGGTCAGGCACCGGGCGGTTGCTGGCCGGCCGAGGGCGGTGTGTCCGAGGCCGCGCTGCGCCTGTTCTCGGCAGCGGGCGTGCGTTGGGTGGCGACCGGCGAGGGCGTGCTGCGCCACAGCCTGTCCGCGTCCGGTATGGACATGACGCACAAGCCGAGCTGGTGTTACACGCCGTACCGCCTGACGGACAGTGACACGGTGCTGTTCTTCCGTGACGATCACCTGTCCGACCTGATCGGCTTCGAGTACAAGGGTTGGCACAGCGCCGATGCGGCGCGTCATTTCATCACCACGCTGGACGAGGCGCGGCGCAACGTGCACCACGAGCACGCCGTAGTCAGCGTGATCCTGGATGGCGAGAACGCCTGGGAGTACTACCCGTTCAACGGCTATTACTTCCTGTCCGAGCTGTACGCACAACTGTCGGCCAGTCAGACCCTGCATACCACCACCTTCGGCGACTATCTGGAGCTGTATCCGCATACGCCGCGCGCACTGCCGCGGCTGGTGGCGGGCAGTTGGGTGTATGGCGACTTCACCACCTGGATGGGCGATGCAGCCAAGAACCGCGGCTGGGACTGGCTGGTGGCGGCCAAGCTGGCCTACGACCGCGCCGTGCGCCGACTGCCGCGCGCCCGCCGTGAGCAGGCCGAAGCGTTGTTGCGATCGTGCGAGAGTTCGGACTGGTTCTGGTGGTTCGGCGACTACAATCCCGGCGACGCGGTGGCCAGCTTCGACCGCGTCTACCGCCAGAAGCTCAAGCGCCTGTACCAGACCCTCGGCGTCACTGCGCCGGACTATCTCGACCAGCCGCTGTGCCATGGTGGCGGCAGCATCGAGGCCGGCGGCGTGATGCGCCGCGGCGGCTAGTCGTTTCCCGTTTGACGTTCCCCGTTTCCCGTCCCCATGTCCAGATCCGTCTCCCTCCTGCTCGGCGTGCACGCACACCAACCAGTCGGCAATTTTCCGGAAGTGCTGGAAGACGCGCACCAGCGCTGCTACCGCCCCTTCCTGCAAACCCTGTACGACTACCCGCAGTTCCGTTTCGCGCTGCATTGTTCCGGCTGGCTGCTGGAGTGGCTGTTCCGGCATCACCCGGACGACATGCGTCTGCTGGTGGAGATGGCCGCGCGTGGCCAGGTCGAGTTCTTCGGCGCCGGCGACATGGAGCCGGTGCTGGCGGTGATTCCCTATCGCGACCGCATGAGCCAGCTCGCCGCCATGTCCGATCGCATCGAGCAGATCTTCAACCAGCGACCGCAGGGCGCGTGGCTCACCGAGCGGGTCTGGGAGGCCACGGTGGTGCCGGCACTGGCCGATGCCGGCATCCGCTACGTGATGGTGGACGACTACCATTTCCTGTGCGCCGGTGCAGAGCGCGAGCGACTCAACGGCTATCACACCACCGAGGAGGATGGCCGCCGGCTGGACCTGTTCCCCATTTCCGAGGCCTTGCGCTACCGCCTGCCGTTTTCGCCGGCGGGTGAGGCGGTGGCCTACATCGAGTCGCTGGCTGACGAATCCGGCCAGGCGGCGGCGATCTATTTTGACGACATCGAGAAGTTCGGCATCTGGCCGGAGACCCACCATTGGGTGTACGAGCGCCGCTGGCTGCGCGACTTCATCGAGGGCGTGCTGGCCTCCAAGGTCATCCGTTGCGCGCATTACCACGACTACCATCGGGAGACGCCGACACGCGGTGTGGTCTATCTGCCCACCGTGTCCTACAGCGAGATGGGCGAGTGGACGCTGCCGGCGCCGGCAGCGCGCCGCTATGCCGAACTGGTCGAGGCGGCGCGTCATGAAGGTGTGCTGGAACGCGACCGGCCGTTCATCCGCGGCGGTATCTGGAAGAACTTCCTGACCCGCTACGCCGAGGCCAACTGGGCGCACAAGCGCATGCTCGGCCTGTCGGCGCGTCTGGCGGCGCTGCCGGCCGAGCAGGTGCGCCAGGATCTGGTGGAACTGCTGCACGAGGCCCAGGCCAACGACGCCTACTGGCACGGCCTGTTCGGCGGCATCTATCTGCCGCACCTGCGCCGTGCGGTGTGGCGGGCCATCATCGAGCTGGAACGTCGCCTGGACGGCCTGCAGACACGGCCGGCGCATTATTCCGGCGATTTCGATCTCGACGGCGTCGACGAGATCTTCCTGTCGTCGCTGGCCCTGCAGGCGGTGGTGCGGCCCGATGGCGACGCGGCGCTGATCGAGCTGGCGAGCTACCCGCTGGCACAGAACTTCGGCGATACGCTCAAGCGGTACCAGGAGCACTATCACCACAAGGCGGCCAGTGGCGTCAGCACCCGTCATGAAGGCGAGGGCATCGCCTCGGCGCACGACGTGGTGCGCTTCAAGCACCCGATCAAGCCCGAGGATCTGGTGCCCGACACGCGCTCGCGTGGCTTGTTCGCCGAGACCTGGACCGATTTCGAGGCCAAGACGCCAGTGACTTACGGCAGCCACGTGGTGCAGGGCGGCGCCGTGCTGTGCATGGGCGAGGCCGGGCGGGTGCGGGTGGCCAAGATCTACAGCGTGCGCGACAACGCCGTGATGGTCGCGCTCAAGACGGTCGGCAACGGTCGCCTGTCCACCCGCCTCAATCTCGCCATGCCCTGTTGTGACGGTCCGGCCGGCCGCTACGTGGTCGACGGCGGGATCGCCGGCGGCTTCGGCCAGGATTTCACCTGGAAGGATCTGCATGCGCTGGTTCTGGAGGACCACTACCTGGGCGCCGCGGTGCGCATCGCCACCGATCGCCCCGCGCGCGTGCGCGCGCGGCCGCATTACACCGTGTCGCAGTCGGAAGCCGGCTTCGAGAAGATCATGCAGGCGGTGGAACTGACCCTCACCTGGGAGGTGGAGGACGCCACCGAGATGCAGGTGCGGCTGGAGATCGACAGACTCGGGTAGAGGCGATCCACGGCGCTTCCACCGCATTCAGGAGATACGACATGAGTGACGACATCGTCCGCCACGGCAAGGTGGTGTTCATGACCTACTCGGTATTGGCCGAGGATGGTCGCATCATGGGCCAGCAGGACATGCCCACCGGCTACGTGCACGGCGCCGGCAGCGGGCTGTTCAGCGAGATCGAGGCCGGACTGGAAGGGCACCGGCCGGGCGAGCGTGTGGAAGTGCGCATGACGCCGGAGAAGGCGTTCGGCCCGTCCGATCCGGCGCTGGTCATCGTGCAGGACCTGGCCGACGTTCCGCCGCCTTTCCGGCGCCTGGGCGCGGAGGCGGAGTTCCAGAACGAGCAGGGCGAGGTGGTCACCTTCCGCGTGGTCAAGATCGCCGACGGCCAGGTCACGCTCGACGGCAACCACCCCCTGGCCGGGCAGAACGCCACCTGCGTGGTGGACATCGTCTCCGTACGCGACGCCACACCGGAGGAGATGCAGACCGGTTTCCCCGCCGAGCAGGGGCCGCCCAAGCTGCATTGACGCCGGCTTGTCCGGGTTGCCGGCCGCCGGTCAGCCGCGGGATCCGGCCAGCGCCGGCAGCAACTGCGCCAGCCACAGGTCGCGTTTTTCCTGCCAGCCGCGTGCCGCGTGCGCCGGGCTGGTGGACGGCAGGCGCGCGTAGCGTAGCGGCAGGTTGCACAGGTCCGCCAGAACCAGGCGGCGGAAAAGCGTCTCGGCTGCGCTGCCGTTGAACAGCACCAGCCGGATGCCGCGGTGCGTGTCCAGAAAGCCGACGAAGTCGTTGGCGCGCACGCTGTCGCGCGCGATGGCGGTATCCAGGCTGCCGACACGTTGGCATTCGGCGACCACGTCCCACAATGCGATGCCGACATCGCACAGCCCGGCGATGCGCTGCGCGTAGCCGGCGTGCGCGGGTACGCCGGTGACCTCGGCCATGATGCGCCAGAAGGCATTGCGCGGATGGGCGTAATACTCGCCGGCGCGCAGCGAGGCCACGCCGGGCATGCTGCCGAGAATCAGCACGCGCGCATCCGCTGCCGCCACCGGCGGAAAGCCGCTGATCCGGCTCACTGCAGACGCATGGACAGATCGATGGCCTGCACCGATTTGGTCAGGCTGCCCACGGAAATGCGATCCACCCCGGTCTCGGCGATGGCCCGCACCGTCGCCAGCGTGACGCCGCCGGAAGCCTCCAGTTGCGCGCGGCCGGCATTTAGCGCCACCGCCGCGCGCAGGCCGGTGAGGTCGAAATTGTCCAGCAGGATCAGGGAGGCGCCCGCGGCCAGGGCTTCATCCATTTGCGCCAGGGTTTCCACCTCGATCTGCACCGGCATGCCCGGCCGCGCCAAGCGGAACGCTGCGCGCAGCGCGGCGCCCACCCCGCCGGCTGCGGCGATGTGGTTCTCCTTGATGAGGATGCCGTCGAACAGGCCGATGCGCTGGTTCTCGCCGCCGCCGCACTTGACCGCGTACTTCTGCGCCAGACGCAGGCCGGGCAGGGTCTTGCGCGTGTCATGGATCTTCGCGCCGGTGCCGGCCACCGCGTCCACGTAACGGCGCGTTTGCGTGGCCACGGCGGACAGGGTCTGCAGGAAGTTGAGCGCCGGCCGCTCGGCGGTGAGCAAGGCGCGCGCCTGGCCGGCGAGCTCGCACACGCTCTGGCCGGCCTGGATGCGCTCGCCGTCCGCGGCGTGCCAGCTCACCTCGACGTTCGCATCCAGGGCGCGGAAGCAGGCCTCGAACCAGGCGCTGCCGCACAGCACCGCGTCCTCGCGCGCGATCACCCGCGCCCGGCCCGGCGTGTCCGCGGCGATCAGTTGCGCGGTCACATCGCCCGTGCCGACGTCCTCGTCCAGGGCTGCGCGCACGTTGGCGTGCAGCGCCGCTTCCAGGATCGCGTTCATGTCGGCAATTCCAGGAACAGTCCGGCCCGTTGCGCGGCCTGACGCAAGCCGCCATCCCAACAGGCCAGGGGGATCCCGCGGCGCAGGGCGACTTCCAGATAGGTGGCGTCGTAGGCGGAGATGCCGTAGGTGCGGGCGAGCTGGAACAGACGCGCGGCAGATGGCGTGTCCTGATCCACCAGCAGAGCCAGTGCCTCGGTGCGGGCTACGATGCCATCCGCCAGGCCGGCCGCGAGAAGCTTTCGCCGCTCCAGCTTGAGGAACACGCTTGCAAACTCGGAGAGCCAGAGATTGGGCACTACGCCCTGGCGGCTGGCCAACAGTTGCAAAGCGGATTCAGTGTACGGTGTGCTTTCGTCTGGCAGGAACCAGCGGGCGGCCACTGAACAATCCACCACGAAACTCATGGCCGATCCTCATGGATGAGGGCTTCCACATCCACGGGACCGGTGCGGCAGGCTGCGCGGAAGCGGCGGACTTCATCCACGGCGGCCTGTCGATCCTGCTGTGCCTGGGCAGGGGGGACGAGCATGGCGGCGGCGTGGCCGTGGCGGGTGATGAGCACGCTTTCTCCGGCGGAGACCTTGTCGAGCAGGCTGGCAATCTTGGCCTTGGCTTCAAATGCGCCGACAGTAAGCATGGGCGACTCCGAATAACCTGGTTAACCAGATTGTAAGGCTTGTCAGAATGGTGTGCGCCGCTTGAAAACCCCACAGCCTTCCCCATTTGCGAGTCAATCATCCGAATTGGGAGCAACCCATGCGTTTCGACAAACTCACCACGCCGTTCCAGTCCGCCATCCAGGATGCGCAAAGCCTGGCGCTGGGCAACGACAACCCCTACATCGAGCCGGTGCATCTGCTCGCCGCGCTGATCAACCAGGAAGGCGGTTCCGCCCGGCCCATCCTGCAGAAGGCCGGTGCGCGCCTGCCCTCGCTGGTCTCCGGCCTGCAGAACGCGATGAACCGCCTGCCCAAGGTGGAAGGCACGGGCGGCGAAATCCAGCCGTCCAAGGAGCTCATCAACCTGTTCAACCTGACCGACAAGGAAGCGAGCAAGCGCGGCGACCAGTTCATCGCCAGCGAGCTGTTCCTGCTGGCGGCGGTGGACGACAAGGGCGAGGCCGGTCGCCTGCTGCGCGACAACGGGGTCGCGCGCAAGGCGCTGGAAGCGGCCATCGCCGAGGTGCGCGGCGGCGCCGGCGTGGATACCCAGGAAGCCGAGGGCCAGCGTCAGGCTCTGGCCAAGTACACGCTGGACCTCACCGAACGCGCGCGGCAGGGCAAGCTCGACCCGGTGATCGGCCGCGACGACGAGATCCGCCGGGCCATCCAGGTGCTGCAACGGCGCACCAAGAACAGCCCGGTGCTGGTCGGCGAGCCCGGTGTGG
>CAYTRH010000048.1:0-17634 GCA_964440155.1 uncultured Thiobacillus sp.
GCGCCACACCCACCACACCGGCCGCGCCGGCACCCTTCAGTACTGCTCTACGCTGCGCTTGCATCGTGCTCCACTCCTCTGCAAAGGATGATCAGGAATCCTGGCCGCAGGGCGGCCGGATTCAGCATTATCAGCGAATCGCGTGTCATCGCCCCAGATGACGAATGAACCATGCGGATTCAGACACTTGGCATACCTGAGCCCACCCTTGGCGCTTGAACAGATCAGGGTGCGCCGTATTAATCGTTGCCAGCCGGCACCGGGACACCGCGACCCGCCGCTCGGACATCACCGAGACGCCGGCCGAATGCCGGTAAATGACCTCTTGGCAACCGACACCGGCACGACGCACGGCGGCACCCGGATTCAGAATGCGTCTTCCTCGACCACCCGATAGACGTGGTTGGCGTTGAGCCAATGGTTCATTTCATACAGCGGTGCCGATTCATACGCGCTCAGCCCGGCGCCGGCCACCGCCTCGGCCAGACCCCGTCCACCCTCGAATGCCACGCGCATGCGCTCGAGCAACGATGCCAGGTAATTGCCGGTGAAATCCAGCATGGCGAACGGCGGTGTCTGCGGTGCGCCATGGCCGGGCACCATCAGTGCGATGTCCGGGTAATGGCGTCGTACCCATTCCTGCATCGGCAGGATCTGGCGCACGTTGCCGTCACCGATATAGGTGACGCGGCCGTTGAAGGCGAGGTCCGAGATCCACAGGATGCGGTCCTCCTCCTGGTGCACGATCAGATCGCCATGCGAATGGTGTTTGCCGGTGTCGATCACGTGCAGGGTCTTGCCGCCCAGCTTGAGGGTGAGCCGTGCCGGATGGCCGCCGCCCAGCAGGATGTCGGGCAGTACCGCCTTGAAATTCTCCATGTCCTTGGGCAGGAACACCCGGCGGTAGCCCACGGAATGCTCGATGGTGGTCGAATACAGGTAGCCCTCGGTGCCGGCGTGGCTGATCACCAGCACGCCGGGCAACTCGGCAAACGCGGCGGCGCCGTAGTAATGGTCCGGGTGTGCATGGGTGACGATCAGATAACGGATGGGCTGGTCGGTCACCTGGCGGATGCTGGCGATCATGCGCCGCCCCAGATAGGGCGTGCCGAGCGCGTCGATCACCACCACGCCCTCGGGGGTGACGATGAAGCCGGCATTGCCGTTGAAACCGCGGTTGTGCGGGTCCACCTCGGCGATGTTGCCGAAGAAGAAATAGGTGTCCGGCGCGATCCTGTAGTACGGCAGCGGCCGATCGTCGCCGTCGTCGGGATTGACCGCGTACACCGGTGCACGCGGATGGTCGATGGCCTGGGTGGGTTGATAGGCCGCGGCGGGCGGCGTGCCGAAGCGTTGTTCGGGATCCACCCCGTCCAGCGGCGGCACGTCGATCGGAATCAGCCGGTTGGCATGGGCGTTGGGCAGCAGGACGGCAAGCGCGAACAACGCCAGGATGAATAGGCGCATGTCGGTCTCCTCTCGTTGGACAGCCTGTTCGAGATGCCAGTATAGCCAAGGGTCTGGCGCGGCCATGCCCAACCGCCCAGGTTCAAGGTCGACTGCCGAAAGGCCCTTCGCCACCGCGATGGCGCCGGCCGATCACGCGCAACAGTTCCTCCTCGTCGATCAGCCCGTCGCGGTTGACGTCCAATGCATCGAAATCCAGCAGTGCGGCGGCGCAGCGCGCACCGCGCCGCTCGGCGCACTGGGCGCGCAGGGCGGCGTATTCCGCACGGCTCAGATGACCGTCGCCGTCCAGATCATGCACCGAGAACACCGGCGGTACCCCCGGGCCACGCGCCAGCACCGCGGCGGATGGCAGCAGCAGAGCGGGCATCGTCAGCAGCAGGATCCACGCGCGCATCAGCGGTACTCCTTCAGATATTCGACCAAGGCGCGCAGGTCGGCCTCATCCAATGTGAAGCGGTGCGCGCGCACGCCGCCAGAGCGCAGCAGCGCCGGCACCCGCTCGGGCGGCGTCTTCAGCTTGCCGGGATCGACGTCGTGGCAATAGACGCAGTTGGCATCGTACACCGCCGCGCCGCGCTGCCTGGTCGAGAGCGCAGGGGCCGATGATCGGGTCTGCGCCAGCCGATAAAAGCCGCCTCGGTCCCAGAAGCCCGGCTCGGCGCAGCCCAGGCAGGGATGACCGGCCTCGACCGGATTGCCGACGCCGTTCCAGCGCACGCTCGAACAGGCGTTGTGCGTCACCGGCCCCTTACAGCCCAGTTCCAGTAGGCACCAGCCGGCGCGCGCGCCGGCGTCGTCGAAGGTCTTGGCGAAGCGTCCCGCCTCGAAATGACCACGGCGGGAACAACGGTCATGTACCGTCTCGCCGTAGAACGCCAGCGGTCGCTGCCGATCATCCAGCGGCGGGAACGTGCCGAAGGCGACGCGGTGAGCCAGCACGGCGGCGATCACCTCGGGAACGGGCGGACAGCCGGGCAGATTGACCAACGGCCGGCGCGGCACCAGACCGCGCGTCATCAGATCGCCGACCGCGAGGGCGCCGGTGGGGTCGGGCGCGGCCGCAGGCAGACCGCCGAAGCTCGCGCAGCTACCCACCGCGATCACCGCCTCGGCTGCTTGCAGGCAACGCACGAGCAGACTCAGGTTGTCCTCGCCGGCAATGGTGGAACAGGCGCCGCCAAACGCGGTCGGCACCGTACCGTCCACCACCAACAGCAGCTTGCCGGCATGCTCGCGCAGCGTTTGCTCACGCGCCGCCTCCGCCGCAGCACCGGCTGCGGCCTGCAAGGTATGGTGATAGTCCAGCGAGATCGCTTCGAACAGCAGGTGATCGATCGCCGGCGCCGATGCACGGGTCAGCGATTCGGTGCAGCCGGTGCACGCCTGGAATGACAGCCACACGACGGGCAGACGCCGCGCGCGACCCAACCCCTCGGCCAACAGCCGCGCGGCAACCGGCGGCAACGCCAGCAATGAAGCGGACACCGCGCAGAACTTGAGGAAGGCGCGGCGGTTGACGGTAAACGCCATGAGCACCCCCGGTATTGCCCGATCACGGCTCTCACGGCCTGATGGCCGGTCGGTCCTTGAATTCAGTATGGCGCAACGCCGGTTTGGCGCGAGGTGCGCGCGGGCAAAGCCGGGTAAAGTTGCGTGAAGCCGGGTGAGCGCAGGCGGCGGGTGGCGCCGGTGCCCTTCGGAAGCCCGGCGCCGAGCGCGGCCGATGACGGTGCTCAGGTCGAGTCCGCGGGATTGAGACGCGGATGGGTCTCGGCGCAGGCCAGCAGGACGACGAGACCGGAAACGAACATGGCGGCGGCGGTGAACCAGAAGCCCGCCTCGAGGCCGCCGAAGCCGGCGGCCACCGCACCGAGCAGCAGCGCGCCGATGCCGTAACCGAGGTCGCGCCAGAAGCGGTAGATGCCGATGGCCGAACCGCGCCAGTCGGGGTGGGCGATGTCAGCCACGGCGGCCGACAAGGTGGGATACAGCAACGCCATGCCCAGGCCCATCACCGCCGCGGCGAACGACCACCAAAGCTCACCCTCGCCCAGCAGCACCAGCGCCACGCCGCCGCCGCACAGCCACATGCCGGCGACGATGGGGCGCTTGCGGCCGACACGGTCGGACCAGTGGCCGGTGAAGAACTGCGCCACACCCCAGACGAAGCCGTAGACGCCGACCACCCAGCCGATGCCCGCCAGGCTCAGCCCCTGCTGGTAGAGGTAGACGGGAAAGAACACCCACACCAGCGCATCGACGAATTTCTCCACCAGACCCGCCTGGCTGATCGACGCCATGCGCGCATCGCGCCAGGACATCAGGGCGAACACCTCCCAGGTGCCGGGCCGCTCGCCGATGTTGGTCGGATAGCGCGGCTGCGGCCCAGTCATCCGGCCGGCGGCCTGACGGCGGCCTTCGGCCTGCGCCCAGGGCAGGGTGTCCTTCACCCAGACGAGCGTCAGCAGCCCGGCGCTGACGATCACCGTGAGGCCGAAAACCAGCAACCCCTCGCGCGGTCCGAAGGCGGTGGCGAGATAGCCGGTGACGATGCCCGCCACGGCGACACCGAAGTAGCCGGAGAACTCGTTAAGCCCAATGGTCAGGCCGCGCTGGTCGGCGGTGGTGAGGTCCAGCTTGGCGGTCTGGGTCATCGACCAGGTCAGACCCTGATTGACGCCGAGCAGCACCGTCGCCGCGACGATCCAGTCCCAGCTCGGGGCGTACAGGATCATGAACGGGATCGGCAGCGCGGCGAGCCAGCCGATGAACAGCACCCGCTTGCGGCCGATGCGCTCCGACAGCCGCCCGGCGACGAAGTTGAGGCTGCCCTTGACGAAGCCGAAGGCGGTGACGAAGGCCATCAGCATCATGAACGAGCCCTTGGCCACGCCGAACTCGGTCTCGGCCAGCGCCGGCACCACGGTGCGGAACAGGCCGATGGTGAGGCCGACGAAGAACACCTGCGCCAGCTGGTGCGCGAACTGGGTGAAGTTGTGACGGATGCCGTAGCGGTACTCCGCCGCCTCGTGGGCCAGCGTCATGCCGGGCGGCCGAGGTTGTACGCGACCATGCGTTCCATCTCCGCCGGGCGGGGCGGAATCTCGCGCGTCAGCGCCTCGACGAAGGCGTCACGATCCAGGGACAGCATGGCGTTGCAGCGCTTCTCGAAGCCCAGGGTGGAAGCCGGCTTGCCGGAGATACCGGCGCCGCACACGCTGCCCGCCACGTGCCCCGCATAGAGCTCCACTTCGTCGGGCAGGCTCAGCAACCTGGCGTGCAGGCTGTCCCACAGTTGCCCAGCCATCTCGCGTTCGCGGCCGGCCAAGTCCGGCCGGCCGACGGCGCCGACGAACAGGGTGTCGCCGGTGAGCACGAACCAGGGCGCCTCGCCCCGGCGGCGGTCGGCGACCAGCAGGCAGACCGAATCCGGCGTGTGTCCGGGGGTGTGCAGCACGTCGATGCCGACGTTGCCCACCTCGATGCGCTGACCGTCCCGTAGCGGCTCGAAGGGGAAGTCGACGCGCCCGGCATTGGCCTCGTGCAGGCAATAGATGCCGCCGCATTTTTCCGCCAGGGCACGGCCGCCGGAGTAGTGGTCGGCATGCACGTGGGTGTCGATGACGTGGGTGATCTTCACCCCCTGGCGCTCGGCCTCGGCCAGGAACCAGTCCTCGTCACCCAGCACCGGGTCCACCGCCACCGCCACATGGCAGGAGCCGCAGCCGAACAGGTAGGACAGGGTGGCCTCACGGGTGGCCAGTTGGCGGAAAAACATGCGCGTCTCCTCGTCTCGTGTTCAAAAAACCAGCACCTTCCCGGCCCACAGCGTCCACTCCGCCAGTTCCTCCAGAGTGCTCTTGTGCGTTCCGGCGATCAGCTCCGCCTCGGTCATGCCGCGCGCCTCCATGCAGGTACCGCATACCGCCACCCGCCCCGGCCCCTGGCGCACCACCTTGTTGAGCATGATCTGCAGGTTGTAGAAGCCGGCGGGCACCTGCTGGCCGTGTTTCGCCGTCACCGCGGCGTCGCCCATCAGGAACACGCGCACTTCGGCGCCCTCCTGCCGCGCCAGGGCGCCGGCCAGGCGCAGCCCGTTGTAGGTGCGTTCCTCGCCGTAGGGGGCGCCGTTGAGGATGAACAGCAGGCGTTCCATCACTTGCCGCCGCTGCGGATGATGTTGCGCAGATCGTCGTACTCCTTGCGCACCTTCTCGTTGAACAGCAGGCCGGCCTTCGGCTGTTTCGGCGCCCCCTCCAGTTCCAGGACATCGGCGATGAGCTGGTAACCGGCCTGGCCGTTGTGATCCTTGCCATCGGCGGCAATCATGCGGCCGCCATAGAACACGCTGGGCGCGGGCAGATGCGGTACCAGGCTGGCCGGCAGCAGTTGGATGGGCACGCGATAGACGTTGGCCAGCTCGGCGGCCACCTGCAGGTTGTTGTTGCAGCGCTGCCCGGGTGGATCCTTGGCGACGAAGGTCAGGACCGGGCGACCGGCGGCGTCGATGCCGCCCGGCACGTTCATGCTCATCGGCGTCTCGGCGGCCACCGCCACGAGCGGAAACAGCAGGGGAATCAGGTAGTTGATGAGTCGTTGCGACATGTCGGTCTCCTTCAAGGTTTGGTTCACGACCCGGTCACCACGGGCAGGCCG
The DNA here is from genome assembly GCA_964440155.1 of uncultured Thiobacillus sp. Classification (GTDB taxonomy): domain Bacteria; phylum Pseudomonadota; class Gammaproteobacteria; order Burkholderiales; family Thiobacillaceae; genus PFJX01. The sequence goes on from CAYTRH010000048.1 coordinate 6,127, forward strand.
TTGGCCCGCCATTCGGCGACGCCATCCTCCAGGCGCATGGCCGCGTAGCCCTGCCGGCGCAGCAGTTCCACCGCCTCCATGGCCATCAGGCAGAACGGCCCGCGGCAGTAGGCCACCACCGGCTTGTCGCGCGGCAGTTCGGCGATGCGCCGCTGCAATTCGGCCAGGGGCATGGACTGGGCATGCGGCAGATGGCCGGCGGCGAACTCGTCCTCGGGCCGCACGTCCAGCACCACCACGTCGCCCTCGCGCGCCCGCCGCAACAGCTCCTCACGCCCCAGCGGCTGCAATTCGTCGGCCCGTTCGGCCAGGTCGGCGAGCGCCGCGCGCAACTCCAGCAGTCGATCCTCGGCCAAGGCGCGGATCGCCACCCAGAAATCCGCCACGCCGGCGTCGGTGAGGCGGTAAAGGACGTACCGGCCCTCTTTGCGCGCCGTCACCAGATGGGCCTGCCGCAGCTCCTTCAGGTGGGCGCTGGCCAGCTTGACCGAGATCTCCGCCTCCGCCGCCAGCCGCTCGACCGGCATCTCGCCCTGGCACAAGAGTTCGATCAGCTCCAGCCGCTTGGGACTGCACACCGCCTTGCCGATGCGGGCGACCTGGGCGTAGAGAAGGTCTTTGGTCTGTCTTCGGTTCATGGACGGATACTCCAACGTTCTTTGGATTGTGTCAATGTTCACCGCGCTTCACAGCGCAGGCCGTGCCGACGCCACCGCGCGTCGCGCCTGAAAATCACCCACCCCCCCTCTTGACCCTGGAGCCGACTCCAATGTCTAGACTGACCTCATTCAAGGACAACGCCATGCGCACCATCGGACAACTTGCGACCGAAAGCGAAGTCAGCGCCGACACGATCCGCTACTACGAGAAGGAGGGCCTGCTCGCGCCGTCCACCAAGACCGCTGGCGGCTATCGCCTCTATGACGAGGATGCCGTGCGCCGGCTGCGTTTCATCCGGCAGGCGCAGCAGTGCGGCTTCAGCCTGACCGAGATCCGCGAACTGCTGACCCTGAAGAACAGCGACGCCGCCTGCTGCCGGGACGTCAGAAGCGTGGCCATGGCCAAGAAACTGCAACTGGAACACAGGATCCGCGCGCTGCAGGCCATGTCCACCGCGCTGTCCCGGCTGATCGAAGCCTGCAACGACGAGGCCCGGCCGCTCGACGCGTGCCCCATCCTCGCCGCGCTGGAGCACAGCATGGCCGGACAAGGAGCGAAGCGATGATCAAGGTGGAGGTGTTTTCCTCGCCCGGCTGCGCCAGGTGCGGCCAGGCCAAATCGGTGCTGAAGGTGGTGGTGGAGGAATTGGGCAGGGACCGCGTGCAGTGGCGCGATGTCAACATCCTGGAGGAGATGGATTACGCCGTGGACCTCGGCGTGATGGTGTCGCCCTCCATCGCCATCGACGGCGAACTGGTGTTCGCCGCCCTGCCCAGCGCCCGCAGCCTGCGCGCGGAACTCGAAAAGCGGCTGCAACGGGAGCCGCCGGAATGAGCACCCTGCTCATCGTGACGGCGGCCGGCCTCGGCCTGCTCGCCTTCTTCGAGCCCTGCACCATCGCCACCCATACCCTGTTCGCCGCGCGCAGCAGCCGGGATGACGCCGGCCGTCGCCGGCTGGCGCTCACCCAGCTCGTCATCGCCCGCAGCGCGCTGCTGGCCGGGCTCTTCGGCCTTGCCGCGGCGATCGGTTTGGACGGACTTTCCGCGCCGCAGGCCAGCCTCATGCTCGGCTTCATCGGCGCCGTGTATCTGGTCACGCGCCGGGTCTATCTGCCGGTGCCCCACGTCGAGTGCTTTCGCCTGATCCCCGGCGGGCGCCGCCTACCGCAGGCGGTGCGGCTGGGCCTGACCCTGCCGGCCTGCACCCTGCCGCTGGTGGCGGTGGTCGGCATCCTCGCCGCCCTGGTGCAGCGCATCGACCTCGCGCTCTGGGCCGGTCTCGTCTTTACCGCGATGTTCACGCTGCCCACGGTGTGGGACAGCCTGCGCGGCCTGAGTCCGCCGCATCGCGCCTTCCTGGGCCGGGCGGCTGCCGCCAGCCCCTATGCGACGGCCCTGCTGTTGTGGAGCGGGGCCCTGGTGATCTGGCGGACAGGGGGCTAACGCATGGATTACACCGCCTTGCAGACCCTGCTGGAGCAGGCCGGCCCTGCCTCCATCGGCGTGGGCTTCGTGGCCGGCTTCCTGTTCAGCTTCAACCCGGTGGCGCTGGCGGCGATCCCGGTCTCGCTCGCCTATGTGACCAAGGCGCATGAACCGCGGCGCGCCCTGCATCTCGGCGCCATGTTCATCGCCGGCATGATCCTCACCCATGGGGTCCTGGGTGCCGCGGCCGGCCTGGGCGGGCTGGGGGTGCAGGCGGTCATGGGCCGCGAATGGGGCCTGGTGCTGGGGCCGTTCCTGATCCTGCTGGGTCTGCTGTGGCCGGGTTGGATCAGGCTGCCGCTTCCCGTACCGCGGTTTCGCGCCAGGCGGCCCGAGAACGGCTGGGGCGCGTTCCTGCTGGGCATTCCGTTCTCCCTGGCGGTCTGCCCCTTCTGCGCCTCGGCCCTGGTGATCGCCCTGGGCGTGGTCGCCGCCATCGGCTCGCCGCTGTTCGGTGTGACGCTGCTGCTGGCCTTCGCCTTGGGCCGGGCACTGCCCATCCTGCTGGGCGCCTGGGCGGTGGGCTGGCTGGAGCGTCTGAAGCCGCTGCGGCATGCGCAGAGGGCTTTCGAGCTCTTTGGTGCAGTGGTGCTGATCCTGTCCGGGATTTACCTGCTCAATGCGTATTTCTTCTTCATTCCCGCGCTGGCGGGCTGATCGATGCCCCCGGAAACCATGGCGTTGTCTACGGCGTGAGCCGGTCTGATACGCCGGACGACGACTCCGCGTTGCGCCGGTCGTGCCGGCATCACCTGCGGCCCCGCTTCAACCGCCGCGATTGCGCTTGCTCCATTCGCGCATGAAATCGAGCAGCCGGGTCTCGCGCAACTGGCCAGGCACGAACATGACGATCTCGCCATCCGGCGCGTAGAGATACGAGGTCGGGAAGAAATCCACCGGCCCGACCTGGCGATAGGGTGAATCCGGATCGCGCCGGCCGCCACCGGCAACGATGTGCACATCGAATTCCCGTTTACGCGCCGTGTCGCGCACCACGCTGGCGTCCGGACCATAGTCGAGGCCCACGCCGATCACCACGAAGTCGGCGCGCCGATGCAGCTTCTTCAGTGTCGGCACTTCCGCCCAACACTGCGGGCACCAGGGCGCCCAGAAGTTGACCAGCACCCAGCGGCCCTTGAAGTCGGACAGGCGCAGCGTCTTGCCGTCGACGGTGGTGAACACGAAGTCGATGGCCTTGGTGGACTGGGCCTGCGCGACCGACGCCAACACGGCCAACAGGCCGACCAGGAACAGATTTCTCAATGGACGCATGACACATTCCGGCGATGCCGCGCCGCCCGCCCGAGGGTGTACGCGGCGATGCGCTGCTGCTTGGTGAAATGATCGAGACCGCATGCCGTGATCGACACCCGTTCCACCACGGTGGCGGCATGCCGACGGCTACCAGCCGAGCGACGTTGGCGATGGAGTTCCGGATTAAGGGACATCACGGCGACGAGTGGGTGCGACGGTGACCGATGATGGTAAGTGATTACTCGATCGACCGGGCGCATCCCGGTTGGTTTCCACTGCCACTTCGCTGCCGCGCGGCATTGCCGCAACCGACCATGACCTGCGCCCCGGTGCAGGGGCCGCCCCCCCCCGGAGGTCACCGGCCACGCCGTTGCGCAGTGATCGCCCACCCAGCCAACGCCAGAAACACGGCGAACGCGACCAGGGCCCAGTTGGCCAGCGAAAGCCCCAGGACCACCAGCTCCTCGTCCGCGCAGAAGCCGGTGGCCATGAACAGCGATGGAGCGCGCTGGCCGAGCCATTCGACCACCTGTTCGATCCACCCGGCCTGGCCCACCGCGCAGCCCTGCGCCAACTCGACGGGCTGGCGCTGCAGCCAGCTCTGATAGGTGGCGACTCCCATGCCCAGCGCCGACAGCGGCAGGGTCAGGCTCCCCACCACCAGGCGCGCGGCTCCACCGGCGAGGAAGGCCAGCACACCCAGCGCGGCCAGCAGCATGAACAGCAGCCGCTGGAAGATGCACAGATGGCAGGGCTGTAGATTCAGCCAGGCGGTGAGCAGCAGACTGGCCACCACCAGACCGGCACTGGCCGCGCCCAACGCCAGCCACAGCCAGCGCGGCGCAATCGCGCTCATTGGACGCTCATTGCAAACGCATGCGCTGCAACTTCACCTTCTGCGGGGCGATGGCACCGCTGCGCTTGACGTCGATGACCATGTTGTCGCCCTGCACGCTGACCTCACCCTGCATGAAGTGCGCGCTGCGCGTGGGGCTGTACAGGCTGATGATCAGACCGGTGCGCCCCATCAGCCAGGATCCGGCGGCGCCGATCTGCAGGCGCGGATTGACCATCAGGAACGTACCGTCCGGCGAGAAGAAGAAACGCAGGCCGACGTCGTTCGGATCGGCGGCCGCGGTCACCGTCCAGGCGCCCAGCATGGCCGGATCGGCGGCGACCGCCGCGGGCGCGTCCTGGGCGCGTGCGGACGTCACAGCCGCGAACGACAGCAACGCGGCGATGATCAGGAAGAAACGAAACAGAGCGGGCAGTTGCGCGTGCATGTGAACTCCTTTCATCTGGATGGGGGCGGAACGGGATCCTGGGGCCGCGACGATGACGACATACCTCCTGGACTCCGCGTGATCGGTCGCGCACCTCGCCTTGGCGCCACCGTTGCACGGATGTCTCACTTTACTCCCGATCGCCGCCGCCGTGCAGCTCGTGGGCTTGCCGCCATACGAGGGGCATCGGCCGTAGCACCACTATGGCAGAATCGACTGCGCATCCGGGTGACAACCCGCGAGAAAGGCCATCATCTCGGTCGCGTCCTTCGACAGATGGAAGCGCACCATCTTCTCGTTGAACGCTTGAGCCTTGACGGCCGGCACGCTGATCGCGTCGATACCGTGAGACAACAGCACACCGTTCATCATGAGGCGCGAAGTGCGTTTGTTGCCATCGAAAAAGAACTGCTGCAAGGCGCCGAACAGAAAGAACGCGATCGCCCGCTCAAACGGTTCACATGCGCGCAAGGCCGCCACACCCTCAGTGAATACCCGGTTCAGTACCGGTGCGCCGGGAAGCGTCGCTAGCGGCGTGTAACTGCCTTGCTCGCCAAGGCCAACCTCGGGGGTGTAGTTGGTCTCCTGACCTTCGCCGCGGAACACCCCCCATTCCAAAGCCTCCTTGCGGGCGACGATACCGTTCAATTCCGTGAATACCGGCTTGGACAGACAAAACTCGCCGCACTTCACCATCGCCAGCAGGCGCCTGGAACTTTCCGCGAGATTCAGCACTTGCTCCTGATCGGAAAGTTTGTGCCCGCCGACCGTCACGCCGTCCAGCAGCGTCTTGACCTCCGGAAACGTGAGCGGATTGCCTTCGAGAACCGAGGCATCCCAGACGAACTGCGGCAACATCTTGTGAAAACGGAAGCAGACGCGCTCCAGCGAATGAGACGGAACGGAGGTCGGCACAGACCGCCTGTCCCAGCGAAAGCCAAGTGCATCAAACAGGGTCATGTCGCAGTGCTCCATCGATCACAGGGTAGGGATCCGGGTTGAGCCCGGATTGTCCTTTGGGGAGACCGGTCACTGAAGCGTGCAGTGAACGGGCGGCACGGCGCCTTGTCCGGCGGGGCGCACCCGCATTCAGGTGGACCGTCTCGGGCAATCACGCGCGTCGGCCGCCTATTGTTCCGGGCGCCGCTGTGTCTTCCCGACCACCTTGCGCCAAAGCGTGGACGGATCGATGCCCAGGATGCGCGCCGCCCGTGCGCGGTTGCCGTCGCAACGCGCGAGCACACGCTCGATCCAGGCCGCCTCCACCTGCGCCAGACTGGCATCCTCCGGCCACGGCGGCGCGCACGGCGCGCGGCCCGCGCCACCGGCGATCTCGGCGGGCAGGTCGGCCACGGTGAGCACCTTGTCTCGGGCGAGCACGATGGCGCGCTGCAACACGTTCTCCAGTTCCCGCACGTTGCCTGGCCAATCATAGGCGCACAGGCGCTGCATCGCCGCCGCGTCGATGCCGCCGATGGCGCGGCCGATCTCGCGGGTATGGCGCGCGAGCAGGAATTCCGCCAGCGCGGGGATGTCCTCGCGCCGAAGACGCAGCGGCGGCACGGCGATGGGAAAGACCTGGATGCGGAAATACAGATCCTCACGGAAACGCCCCGCGCTGACCTCGTCCTTGAGCGTCCGGTTGCTGGCGAACAGCAGGCGCACATCCACGCTCACCGGCTTGACCCCGCCCAGACGGAAAAGACGCTTGTCCTGGATGAATTGCAGCAGGCGGGTCTGTGCCTCGGCGCTGGTGCTGTTGATCTCGTCCAGGAACAGCGTGCCGCCGGCGGCCAGTTCCAGCAATCCCGGTTTGCGTGCCGTGGCGCCGGAGAATGCGCCCTTCTCGTAGCCGAACAGTTCCGATTCCAGCAGCGTGGCCGGCAACGCACCGCAGTTGAGCGAGAAGAACGGGCCGTCCGCGCGCGCGCTCAGCGCATGGATGTGACGCGCGAGCACACCCTTGCCGACACCGGTCTCACCCTCCAGCAGCACCGGCAGCGGCGTGGCGGCGACCTGCGTGGCAAGCGCCAGGGCCTGACGCATGGCGGCGGACCGGGCGTTGAGCAGCGCCTCGCCACGGCTGCGCGCGACCTGTTCGGCAAGCTGCGCCAAACGCCAACGCTGCGCCAGACCGTCGCGCAACTTGGCCAGCGCCAAGCGCACCTGATCCAGTTCGAACGGCTTCAACAACACATCGGCCACGCCCAGCCTGAACGCCTCGACCGCGTTCATCGGCGTGGCGAAGCCGGTCATCAGCAGCACCGGTCGCTGCGCATCCAGCGTCTTGGCATGGCGCAGCAGGTCCAGCCCATCCAGACCGGGCAGGCGCAGGTCGGTGAGCAGCGCGTCCGGCGCCTCTTCGTCCAGGCACAGGCGCGCGCTCTGGCCGTCGTGCCGGACCAGCGTATCGAAGCCGACATCGGCGGCCACGCGCGCGACGATGCCAGCCAACGCGGCGTCGTCCTCGGCAATCAGCAGGGTGGGAGTCATCGGCTTTCCTCGATGGCGGCCATGGCTGGAGCCTCCGCCGGCAGGCGCAGCCGAAACTCGGTATAGCCGGGCATGCTGTCGTGCAATTCCAGGGTGGCATGCATTTCCTGCGCCAGACGCCGGCAGATGGCCAGGCCCAAGCCGGTGCCCTGCCCGGCCGGCTTGGTGGTGACGAAGGGGTCGAACATGCGTTCGCGTAGAGTCGGATCGACCCCGGGGCCGTCGTCGATCAGGTGCAGTTCCGGTTGCGGCGTAGCCGCCACGCGCAGCGTGATGTTGCGCGCGCCGGCCTGCAACGCATTGGTGGCCAGGTTGAACAGGATCTGCTCGACGCGCGACGGGTCCGCCCAGGCACGCGCCTGACCCAGACTTTCCAAGCCGACCCGGACCTGCTGGCGCCGGGCCAGCGGTGCCAGCAGGCGCACGAAGGCGCCGGCCAGATCGGACAACGCGACTGCCTGACTGGCCACCGCCGGCGCGCGCGCCAGCGTCAGCACGTCGCGCACGATCTCGCTGGCGCGGCGCGCCTGCGCGATGATGACCTCGAGCGACTGGCGCAGCTCACCCTCCGCTGCCCGGTCGCGCTCGAGTTGCGCATAGCACAGGATATTGGCCAGCGGCGTGTTCAGTTCGTGCGCCACTTCGCCGGCGAGCTGTCCCACGGTTGCCAGACGTTGTTCGCTGCACAGACGGCGCAGCGCCTCGTTACGCGCCTGCGCGGCGTCCTCCAGCGCTTCCACGTGGGCGGCGAGGCGCGCGTTCAGCTCACCCATGGCCACCGCCAGCTCACGCACTTCCGCCGGCGCGTCCGCCGGCGGTGCGGCCATGGTCTGTGGCGGGTCGCCGGCCAGCAGTGCGCGCACCGGCGTGATCATGCGGCGCATCAGCAGCCGGCGCAGCGCGTAGAACGCGAACAGCGAGAACAGCGCCAGCGCCAACGCCAGCGCACCGGTCAGACGCAGCGCGGCGGCGCGCGTCGCGCCGGTGTCATAGCGCACCATCACCTCGCCGAGGATCTCCCCGGCCACGACCATCGGCGCGCGCAGGACCGGGCCGGGCGCGCCCGGTTGACCGGCACGCGCCAGCTCCGTGCCGTCGGCGCGACGGATGGCGACGAAGGCCAGGTTGCCCTGGCGCGCCAGTTCCTGCACACCACGTTCCAGACTACCGTAGTCGCGCAGCAGCAGGGCGTCGGCCGACACCGCCGCCAGTTGAGCTGCCAGGGCGCGTGATTTGTCGGTCAGCAACTGCTCCAGCACGTGGTGCAGGCCCTGCCACAGGATGATGCTCAAGCTCAGCAACAGGATCAGCCAGGCGCCACCCAGATGCACGGTGAGCCAGAAGGCCAGCGAACGGGTCTTCACGGCGCCTTGCCCGGCAGCGCGCGCAACATGGTGCGCACCGCGTGGAACTGGCCGTCGTCGATGGCGGTGAAGCCGATGTGCTCGCCCAACGCGCGCAATGCGGCCAGGCCGGTGTCATCCGGGTAAAGCAGGGCCATACGCGCCTTGCGCACCAGCGCCGGCGGCAGGCCGGGCGCGGCGGCAATGACGTGCGGCGGCAGCGGCTGCGAAGTGGCAATGACGCGCAGACCACGGGCCAGATAAGGCCGGGCGATGTCCAGACGCAGGCCGCCGGCATCGAAATCACCGTGCAGCACCGACAGCGCGACGCGCTCGTGGCGCTCCACGTGGGTCACGCCGCCCAGTTCGTCCAGTCGCACTCCGGCCTGCGCGAGCATGACCTTGGGCGCCACCGAACTGCCCATGGACATCTCCGCGCCCAGTGCCAGGGTGCGCCCGCGCAGGTCGTGCAGAGCGCGGATGTCGCTGTCCGCACGCACCACGATCACGCTCTGGTAGAACGCCCGGCCGTTGTCGGTCTCGCCAGCGATGATCTCGATGGGCGCACGCTGGCGCGCGGCGACGTAAGGCGTGGGGCCGAGGTAGGCGAACTGCGCCATGCCATCGGCGATCATGGTCACCTGTTCCTCGTAGGTGGCGGCGATGCGCAGCAGCATGGGGCGCTCGACCGCGCCAGCGAGATAAAGGGTCAACGGCCGGAAGCGTTCGAACACGCGCGACGGGGTATCGAACGGGTGCACCACGAAGATGAACGCTTTCGGCAGCGTCTGCGCGCGCGCCAGCCACGGCCAGCAGGCCAGCCACGCAAGGCAGGCACGCCGGCGGCGATCGGCGCCGGCGCGGGTGGACGGGGAAGCGGACATGGGCCGAAGCATGCAAGCGACCATGCGGCTTGGCAAGCGGCGCGCAGGGCGCCGTCTGTGGCGCCACTGCCATCGCCGAGTTCGGTGCGCCGGCTGCACCGGCCGGCTGTAACCCAAGCGTCGGGATTCTGTCCTATCGTTCACCCGCGTGGTTCCAACGGGATGGGTAAGTCGATGCGTCTGCCGTGGATCGTCACCATACTGTTCTTGCTGGCCGCGATGGCGGCACCGGCCCGGTCGGCCTGTCCGTTGCCGACCCCGGATCTGACCCCGCCGCCGCTGACGCGCAAGCAGGTGGACCTGATCGCCGAACTGGCGGCCCCCTGGCAGGCGGGTGGCGAGATCGCCATCGCCTGTTGGCCCGATGGCACCCCGCTCGCCGGCCGACGCCCCCACCCGCCGCGCGATGCCGCGGAGGAACGGGCGCGCCGCGCCGAGCATTGGGCGCTGGCGCGCAAGCTCAACCTGGCCAAGAAGGGCGAGGCGCATCCGCGCGGCCTGCCGCTGGAGCCGGCGCAACTGGCCCTGCTCGAGCGCTTCGCGCTGAGCGACGCCGGCGCGGTGTGGCTGCGTGAGGTGGCCGACGACACGCTGCGCCTGTTCAACCAGGGCTATCTGGAGATCGACCGCCGCGTCTGGGCGCGCGCGGTCAGGACCGGCCGCATGCCCCGGCTGTCGGAACTGATCACCGGCCGTCTGAGCGACAAGGGGCTGTTCGCCGGCGATGCCGCCGTGTTCCTGTTCTCCGGTTACGCCGGCAGCGGCGCCATGGCCCATCCCGGCGCCATCGGCCTGGGCGATCAGGGCATGCGCTGCGAGTTCCCGTTGAGCGGCGAGCTGGTCGACCCCATCGCCATCCTGTCGCACGAGTTCGGCCACACCCGTTACGGCGACCCCACCAGCGCCGGCACGCTGGTGGGCGAGGCGCGCACCGTGGAGCTGTACGAGAACCCAGTGCGCGAGCGCAACGGCTTCCCGCCGCGCGCGGTGTATTTCGAGCGTTTCGACCAGGGACCGCTGGAGGCACGCAAGGGCGGCCTGGTCGAGCGTCTGTTGCAACTCCAGCGCCAGCGCGGCATCGCCGTCGATGCGCTGACCCGCGTCGACCGCTATCACTGCGATTGTCCCGGCCCCCTGCCCATCATCCTCGACTGCGTGGTGCGCGAGCGCCCGCCGGCGGAGGGCGAGCTCGGCCCGGCCTACACGCACGACTGCAAGGTCCACTGGAAGCCGGAGGCGGTACTGCCCGGTTTCACGCCGCCCTGAGCCCAAGCGCTCACGGCAGGGTCAGCGTGAACACCACCCGGCCAGCCTCGTTGCGCGCGACCAGATCGCCGCCGTGCATGCGCGCGATGGAACGCGCGATCGCCAGGCCGAGGCCCGCGCCCTCGCCGCTGAGGCGGCGCGCAGGGTCGCCGGTGTGGAAGCGCTCGAACAGGCGCGGCAGCAGCTCGGCGGCAATCTCCCCCGGATTGGTCACATCCACCTGCGTCATGTCGGCGGCGCTGCGCAACGTCACCACCACGTCGCCGCCGGCGGGACAGTGGCGCAGCGCGTTGGACAACAGGTTGGACAGCGCACGCCGCACCATGGCCAGATCGATGCTTGCCTGGGCATGCCCCTGGCGCAGCAGACGGATGCCCCGGTCGGCGGCGAGCGCGTCGTAGAACTCGAACAGCTTGTCCACCTCGGCTGCCAGCGCCACGGCTTGACGACGCGGCGCCAGCAGGCGGTTGTCGGCCTGCGCCAGGAACAGCATGTCGCCGGTCATGCGCGTCAACCGTTCGTACTCCTCCAGATTGGAGCCCAGGAGTTCGCGATATTCCTCGGGCGTACGTGCGCGCGTCAGCGCCACCTGGGTTTGCGTCATCAGGTTGGAAAGCGGCGTGCGCAGTTCGTGCGCCAGGTCGGCCGAGAACTCCGACAGGCGCCGGAACGATTCCTCCAGACGCGCCAGCATGGTGTTGAACGCCGCCGCCAGCGTGCGGATCTCGGCCGGCAGCGGCGCGGCCGGCAGGCGTTGGTCCAGGCGGCTGGCCGACAGATTCTCGGCCAGCGCGGCGATGCGCCGCAGCGGTTGCAGGCCGGCGCGCGTCGCCGCCCA
>CAYTRH010000049.1:0-15768 GCA_964440155.1 uncultured Thiobacillus sp.
CGTACCGGCGCTTCGGCGCGCCGCGTCGCCGGCTGGCGCGTGCGCCGTTGCTCGCCGCTGGCGGCGTCATAGGCCGCCTGTGCCCGCCGTTCATACGACTGTGCCGTCCGCCAGGACTGTGCCACCCACACCACGGCGAGCACGCCCAAGGCCAGCAGCATCCAGGACAGCGCGCCGATGCGCCGCCCCGGTGCATTGAAATCCAGGCGCAGGCGCGTCATGACAGCATCGCCGTGGCGGCCGAGTCGTGGGCCGCGAGCACCTTGATCCGGTGGTGCGCCCGCAGTGGCGCCCAGTCCGGCATGACACCGACCGATTCCAGCCACAGTTCGGGGACACGATCGGTGTCGGCCGACGCGCTCTCCCGTGCCAGCATGGCCAGCAGCTCGGCCACCGCATCGCTGCCGGCGGCACGTTGCCGCACCAGACGCGGCCGCCCGCGCACCACGCGGATCAGGATCATGCGCTCCGGGGTCAACGATGCGAACCAGCAGTCGGCACGCCCCAACGCGGCATGGCGTGCCCACGTCACGGTCAGCCACGGCACGACCGCAGCGCGCCGCATGCCATGCCGCCGCAGCAGCGCATCCAGTCCGTCGAGCAGCGTGGCGTGTACCGCCGCGACCACGATAGGCTGGCCAGGGGGTGCGTCATCCCAGGTGTAACGCCAGGCGCCGACCACGTCGTCACCCAGCATCGCCGCCATCTGCGCGCGCAGCCATGACGGCAGCTCGCGCGCACGCAGCCGCACCGGCGGGGCCGGCAGCGCGTACAGGCGGACATGGTGATGCGCCAGCACCACGCGCGCCGCGCCGCGCACGCGCGTACGGCCGAGCAGCGTCTCGAGCGCCTGCAGGGGGTCGGTGCCGTCCTCTTCGACCAGCGGCGCGCGTCCGTGAGCGAGCGCGGCACCTTGGCCGAGCAGCGCGATGCGGGTGTCAGGCGACAAAAGTGACACGGTTGATCTCTTCCAACGTGGTTTCGCCGCGTCGCACCAGATCCAGCGCGGCCTCGCGCAGGCTGCGGGCGCCGGCACGCCGCGCCGCCTCCTTGACCTGGCGGATGGCGGCGCGCGCGACGATCAGCTCGCGGATCTCGTCGTTGAGCGGCAACAGCTCGGCGATCGCCTGCCTGCCCTTGTAACCGCTGCCACGGCAGTGGCCGCAGCCAGCGCCGGCGCGAAAGGCGAAATCGGCGACGTCGCCCACGGCCAGCCCGGACTCGGCCAGCAGCCGGGGATCGGGCACATACGGCTGGTTGCAGTGGGCACAGTTCACCCGCACCAGACGTTGCGCCAGGATGCCGTTCAGCGCCGACACGAAGCTGTACGGATCGACCCCCATGTGCATGAAGCGGCCGATCACGTCGTAGACGTTGTTGGCATGCACGGTGGTGAACACCAGGTGGCCGGTGAGCGCGGATTGCACGGCGATCTGCGCGGTCTCGGGGTCGCGGATCTCGCCCACCATGATCTTGTCCGGATCGTGGCGCAGGATGGAGCGCAGACCACGCGCGAAGGTGAGCCCCTTCTTCTCGTTGACCGGAATCTGCAGGATGCCCGGCAGCTGATACTCGACCGGATCCTCGATGGTGATGATCTTGTCCTGGCCGGTGTTGATCTCGGAGATTGCGGCGTACAACGTGGTGGTCTTGCCCGAGCCGGTGGGGCCGGTCACCAGGAACATGCCATACGGTTCATGCGACAGGCGGCGGATGCCGGCCAGCAGGTCGTCGCGAAAACCCAGCCGGTCGAGCGTGATGCCGCGCAGTTCACCGGCGAGCTGCTGACGGTCGAGGATGCGCAGCACGCAGTCCTCGCCATGCACGCCCGGCATGATGGACACGCGCAGGTCGATCTCCCGGCCGCGCATGGCGACCTTGAACCGGCCGTCCTGCGGGACGCGGCGCTCGGCGATGTCGAGTTCCGCCATGACCTTGATGCGCGATACCACCTGCTCCGCCGTCTCGCGCCCGGACACCTGGGCGACGCCGCTGAGCACGCCGTCGATGCGGTACTTGATGTGCAACCCGCCGGCATCGTTCTCCAGGTGGATGTCCGAGGCCTGGCTGCTGACCGCGTCATACAGGGTCGAGTGCACCAGCTTGACCACCGGCGAGGCGTCGGCGCCGATCGCGGCGAGCGAGATCTCTTCCACGCGCTCGCCGCCGCCGCCCGACTCCAGACCGGTGACCACGCCATCCATGGCGCGCAGCTCGCTCTCCAGACGATGCAGCCAGGCCAGCAGATCGTCGCGCGCCGCCAGCGCGGTGGTGTAGCGCACGCCGTCGAGACGCAGGTCGATCCACTCGGCGAGGGCGGGCGACAGCGGATCGACGATGACCGCGACGATGGCGCCGTTGGCATCCCGACCGACCGCGCATTCGCGTTCCAGCGCCAGATTGAACGGCAGCAGGTCGAATGCCGGCGTCAATGCGCGCAGTGCCGCCATGTCCAGCACCGGGTAGGCAAAGGTCGCGCCCAGCGCGTCGAGCAACGCGTCCGCCGATAGGCCCGAGGCTGCGCGCAGGTGATCCAGGCCGGCCTGCCCGCCGCCGCAGGCGCGCGCGGCGCGTATCAGCCCGGCATCGATGCGGCCGCTCATTCCAGGCTGCTCGCGAGTTCGAAGATCGGCATGTACAGCAGCACCACGATCAGACCGATGGTCAGGCCGATCAGCGCCATCAGCAGCGGCTCGATCAGGCGGGTGAACCAGTCCACGCTACGCGACAGCTCCTCGTCGTGGAACGCGGCGATGGCTTCCATCATCTCGCCCATGCGGCCGCTGCGTTCACCGACGCGCAACATGCGCACGGCCACCGGTGTGGTCAGCCCGGAGCGCACCATGGCCTGGGAGATCGGCTTGCCATCGCGGATGTCGCGCGCCGCACCGGCCAGACGCACGCGCAGCTCGGGATGCAGCATGCCTTCCGCCATGCCCAGCGCGGTGACCACCGGGATACCACCGGACAGCAGCATGCCCACGGTGCGGTAGAAGCGGGTCAACTGAAACACCCGCAGCTTCTCGCCGATACCGGGCAGACGCCAGATGCGGCGCGACAACGCGGCGCGCAGCCCCGGCTGGCGCAGCAACTGCCACGCGCCCACGACGAGCGCCAAGAGCACGCCGCCCACCAGCCCGACATGGTGCTGAACCAGCCCGCCCCACTGCATCAGCAGGCGCGAGGCCAGCGGCAGGTTGTGCAGATTGCCTTCATAGATGGCGGCGAACCGGGGCACCACCCAACCGAGCAGGAAGAACGCCACCAGCCCGCCGACCACCAGCAACAACACCGGGTAGATCGCCGCCGCCGTGATCTTCTTGCGCAAGGTCTCGAATTGCGCCGAATACGCCAGATAACGCGACAGTGCCTCGGGCAGGTCGCTGGTCTTCTCCGACGCGCGCACCGTGGCCACGTACAGCGCCGGAAAGGCGTCGGGATACCGCGCCAGCGCGGCGGACAGCGCTTCGCCCTGATAGATGTGTTCGAGCACCTGCTCCAGCACGCGGCGCGCCTCGCCGCGGCTCTCCTTCTCCGCCAGCGTCTGCAGCGACTCGACCAGCGACAGGCCGCTGCCCAGCAACGCCAGCAACTCGCGCGAGAACAGGTCCAGCGGAAAGCGGTAACGTCGTTTCCAGCCCGGCAAGGCCAGCGCCGAGGCCGGTGTCACGGCCAACACGGTATGGCCCTGGCGGCGCGCCTGCGCCGCGGCGTCCTCGGCATGCGCCGCCTCCAGCGTGATCCGCCGCCGCCCCTCCTCGGCCAAGGTGATCACGCGGTAGAGCATGTCGATGATGGCTGGCGCGGCGGCGTCAGAACAGGATGTCCGCCGCCTCCCCGGTGCCGCCGGGTCGCCCATCCTTGCCCAGCGACATCAGGTCGAACTCGCCGTGCTCGCCGGGATGGCGGTATTGGTACGGGTGACCCCAGGGATCCTTGGGCACCGCGCTGCGCAGATAAGGCCCCTGCCAGCGCTCCTCGCCGGGCGGTTGTTCGTACAGGCTGGCCAGCCCCTGTTCCGTGCTGGGATAGCCGCCGACATCCAGACGGTACTGATCGAGCGCATCCGCCAGCGCACGCATCTGCGCGCGCGCCGCCTTGACCTCGGACTTGCCGACCTGGGAGAAGTAGCGCGGCGCGACGTAGCCGACCAGCAGACCGATGATGACCAGCACGACCAGCAGTTCCAGCAGGGTGAAACCGCGCGTGCGGATGCGGCCGGATGGGCGAACGGGACAAGACTGCGTCGGCATGTGCTGGGCTGGTCGGGACTTGGTCAAGAACCGGTGATTATTGGATGCACATGTTACAGGACGGCGATGCGATGCAGGACGGCCCGACTGCGCGAAGGCGCTCACGTCACCATCGGTTCATGAAAACAAGGCATTGCGCCACGAACGGTCTGCGCCAGCGCCTTCCCGACGAGCGAACGGACGCGCGCAACCGCCGCGGCACCACCGACTCTCGGATGAACCTCGTGCGCACGGCAACGCCGTTGTAAGAATCGGCAGGGACAATCGCAGTTTGCCGATCCGTCCGCCGATCATCGCCGATGATGCTCGCGCATCGCACCAATCCTTCCTTCCTGCTGCCGCAGAGCACCTCGCTGTCCGGTTTCCTCAAGGCCCTGTGGGATCCGGCCAGCGCGGTGCTGGTGATCTTCATCGTCAACGCGCTGCACGGCGGCCGCGTCGACGGACCGATCGTGCTGCTGGCGGTGCTGCTGTTCGCGATGCTGTATCCCGGTCACATCCCGTTGCCCACCCATTGGCTGGCTGCGCTGCGCGACGTCTTCCTGCAATGGATACCGGCGTTCACGGTCCTCGTGCTGCTCGGTTTCGGCACCCGCAGCCTGGACATCTTCTCGACACGGCTGTTGCTGGAATGGGCGGTGGCGGTGCCGCTGGTCTGGTTCGCCTCGCACCTGCTGCTGCCGCTGCTGGCGCCGCGCCTGTTCGCCATGGAAGGCATACGCAGCGCGGTGATCGTCGGCGCCAACGACATCGGCCGGCGTCTGGCCAGCCAGTTCGAGGAGCACAAACACCTGGGGGTCGATCTGCTCGGTTTCTTCGATGATCGCGGGGCACAGCGACTGGCTGATCTGCCGCCGGCCAAGCTGCTGGGACGCTTCGACCAGATCGCGCCCTACGTGCGCCAGACCCATACCGATGCGATCTTCATCGCGCTGCCGATGAGCTCGCAGCCGCGCATACTGAAACTGCTCGACGATCTGAAGGATTCCACCGTGTCGTTGTACTTCGTGCCCGACATCTTCGTCACCGACCTGATCCAGGCGCGCGTGGACGAAATCGGCGGCATCCCCGTGGTGGCCGTGCGCGAGACGCCGTTCAAAGGCATGAACGGCGTGATCAAACGCCTGAGCGACATCGTGCTGGCCGGCGCGATCCTGATCGTCACCGCGCCGCTGCTGCTGCTCATCGCGCTGGCCGTGCGCCTGTCCTCGCCCGGCCCGGTGCTGTTCAAACAGCGACGCTACGGCCTGGACGGCAAGGAGATCGTGGTCTACAAGTTCCGCACCATGACCGTATGCGAAGACGGCGACGACGTGGTGCAGGCAACCCGCAACGACCAGCGCATCACCCGCGTCGGCGCATTCCTGCGCCGGCGTTCGCTCGACGAACTGCCGCAACTGTTCAACGTGCTGCTGGGCAGCATGAGCGTGGTCGGACCGCGTCCGCACGCGGTCACCCACAACGAGCTGTATCGCCGCCTGATCAAGGGCTACATGGTGCGTCACAAGGTCAAGCCGGGTATCACCGGTCTGGCGCAGGTCAACGGTTGCCGCGGCGAGACCGACACCATCGACAAGATGCAGAAGCGCATCGAATACGACCTGGAATACCTGCGCAAATGGAGTCTGCGCCTGGATTTCGAGATCGTGCTACGCACCGTCAGCGTGCTGTTCCGCGACAAGAACGCCTACTGACGGGCACCTCGGAAGCCCTGCTGTGCGGCCGGATGGCTGCGCTGCGGTGCTCACTCCCTCGCCCATCCGTTTGATAGGCCTCGGTCACTGCGCTGCGTGCGCCTTGCCTTGCAGCCGCTCGCCACGGTGCTTCGAGGTGCCCTGACACGAGTCCATCGCCGGGCCGCCGACGCGCCTTCACAAGGATGACATCGCGCTGAAATACTGCGGCCATGTCGGCCGCGTAGCATGCCGCGCTCGACCGATCATCACCGTACCCGAAAGGCCATTTTCATGCGCTGCAAGCACCCGATCACGTCCGGCCTGGTAGCCGCGCTCATTGCCGTCGCGCTGGCCGGCTGCGGCGACAGCAAGGAAGCGAAGGAAAAATCCGCGACCCAGGTCGCCGCCAAGGTCAACAACGACGAGATCACGGTCCATCAGCTCAATTTCGAACTGACCAAACTCGGCGCCGTCGATCCGGCCCTGGCGCGTGAGCGGTCCGATCAGGTGCTCAAGACGCTGGTCGATCAGCAGTTGCTGACCCAGAAGGCCATCCAGGACAAGCTGGACCGCGACCCGCAAGTCATGCAGTCCGTTGAATCCGCGCGCCGCCAGATCTACGCCCAGGCGCTGCTGCAAAGGATGACGGCGAACGTCGCCCAGCCGAGCGAGAGCGAGATCGCCGACTACTATCGCGAGAACCCGCATTTGTTCTCCGAGCGGCGCATCTACCGCCTGCAGGAGATCGGCGTGAAGGTGGCGCCCGACATGGTCGAGGAAGTCAAGGCCCAGCTCGCCAAGACCCGCAGCCTGGCAGAGTTCGCCGACTGGCTGAAAACGCGCGGCCTGCCGATGCAGGCCAATCAGAGCACGCGCGCCGCCGAACAGCTGCCGCTGGAACTGCTGCCCCGTCTGCACCAGATGAAGGATGGTCAGGCCCTCACGCTGAATACGCCCGATGGGCTCAACATCCTGGTCGTGGCCGGTTCGCAGTCGCAGCCGATCGCGCTGGAACAGGCCCGGCCGGTGATCGAACGCTTCCTGCTCAACACGCGCAAGCGCGAACTGGCGGAACGCGAGGTGGGCAAGCTGCGCGAAGCCGCCAGCATCGAATACAAGGGCGAATACGTCCGGCTGGCCGCCAAGGGCGACGCGCCCGCGCAAGCCGCCACTTCCGCGCCCCCGGCCATCGCCGACACCGCCAACACCGAGACCAAGGCCATCGAACAGGGCATGACCGGTCTGCGCTGAGCGCCCAGCCCACGGCACGCGCCCATGCGCATCGGCTCCTGGCAGATCGACGAGCCCATCCTGGCGCGGGTGGTGCCGTTCGCGCTGTACCTGCTGTTTCTGGTCATCGAGGACCTGGTTTCCGCGGTGGCACCCGCCGCCGATACACGCTGGCTGTACCCGCTCAAGATCGCGGCGGTGATCGCCGCCTTGTGGTACTACCGCGCCCACTACGTGGAATTGAAGCGCGCCCGGCCCCGCTGGTCCGGCCTGCTCGCCGCCTTGGTGGTCGGCATCGTGGTGTTCGTGCTGTGGATCAACCTCGACAGCGGCTGGCTGAAGCTGGGCAGTGGCGAAGGCGGTTACGATCCGCGCGGCCCGGACGGCGCCCTGATCTGGTCGCTGGTGGTCATACGCCTGATCGGCGCGGCGCTGGTCGTGCCGCTGATGGAAGAACTGTTCTGGCGCTCGTTCCTGATGCGCTGGATCCAGCATCAGCGCTTCCTGGAGGTAGACCCCCGCCACGTCGGGCTATCGGCGATCCTGGTCAGCAGCGTGCTGTTCGGTCTGGAACACAGCCTGTGGTTCGCCGGCATCGTTGCCGGGCTGGCCTATGCCGGCCTGTATCGCGCCAGCGGCAACCTGTGGACGGCCATCGTCGCGCACGCCGTCACCAACCTGGTGCTGGGGCTGTGGGTGCTGCATAGCGCATCCTGGGGATACTGGTAAGGCGGTTGCCTGCCGGCTGAACTTCCAGCGCCGTCGCGCGGATGGCGCCCATCGGCGTGGTCGAGGCGCGCAGCCGATGCGGCGCATGCGCCACAACCGGCGCCGCCCACCGCAAAAACGACGGCCAAAAACGACGACGGCGCGGCCGGATTACCCGGCCGCGCCGCCATGACCAAGGCCGGTGTCGTCAGGCCTTGCGGCGACTGGCCACCAGCCCCAGCAGACCCAGCCCCAGCAAGGCCAGCGTCTGCGGTTCCGCGATGCGCTCGGGCGAAGCCGTGGTAGCCAGCGTGAACGCATAGTTGCCGTTCATGACGCCGGTCGCGTTGCCCGTGACCTTGAAGTAATAGTCGCCATCGGTCAGCGGCATGGCGAAGATCCGCTCCTGGCTGAGCAGTTGATCGACCGCCAGATCACGCCACAGGCTGACCGCGAAGTCCTCGATGCGGGAAATGAACTGGGTGCCGCTGAGGTCGGGCACGTCCAGGGTCAGGGCGGCCCACGCGGCATCCAGCGTCAGCGCACCGGCACCCTGGGTATCGATGGTGAACTTGAACAAGTCCTCGAAGACACCGCGGTCACGCACGACGTTCTGATTGAACACGGAACCGTCGACCATCGGGTTGGGGGTGACGTTGATGATCGCGGCATGGGCCACGCCGCCACCCAGGACCAGGGCGGATGCGACCGCCATTTGCTCGAGTTTCATGATGCTCTCCTGTGAGACGGCGTGGATCACACGCCTTGGGTGAAACGGCCACGCAGACGCAGGCCGAGCAGCGCCAGGCCGGCGAGGAACACGGCCCAGGTCTCGGGCTCCGGCACGGTGATGGTCACGTCATAGAAGCCCGCGCCCGAGCCGGAGACCGCGAAGCGGTACTGGCCGGGATCGTACATGGCGGTGTGATAGGCCAGGCTGTTGCCGAACACCAGGGTTCCCGCCGGGGTGGCGGTGGTGGTGAACGTGGCCATGGCGGGGACGCGCCACAGCTCGATCGAACCGCTGTAAAGCGCCATTTCCACACCGCTCAAACCGGTCAGCACGTTGCCATTCAGTTCCAGGCTGGGCGCATGGACCTTGAAGGTCCACTCGTCCGGCTTGGACGACGTACTGAAGTCGATGAAATAGTCGTGGCTGAACGCGCCGCCGGCATTTTGCACGGTACCGAAGTAGGTGCCGGAAGCGCCGTCACCGGCAAACAGGGTATCGCCCGGAGCGATCGGCATGAAGAACGGCGCGCCGGCGGCGTGGGCGGTGCCCACGCCCAACGCGAGCACCAGTGGGGCAAGCAGTTTGGTCATGATGGTTCCCTCAGTATTGGCGTCAAATGATGGTGCGCGCCGACAGGTCAAACGTCGTTGAGCCGACGCACCCCAAGGTTCGGTGATGCTCCGGCACTGTATGGCGCGCATGTGACACTTCATCGCGCCGGCGACCGGAAAAAAATGATCCGAAAGAATCAGTCCGGAGGCAGCGGCGACGCCGGCGCCGGTGTTGCGCCGGGCGACGAGGCGGACGCCTGCCCGCGCAGGGACTCGGCAAGATGTCGCGCCGCCTCGTGGCGCGCCGCGGCGTAGGCGCGCAGGCGCTCCAGCATGGCCGCCGAAGGGGCATCGGCGTCCAGGTGCAGGCGGGCCAGATGCTCGAAACTCTGCGCGTAGGGTGTACCGACCTCGCGTTCCAGGCTGTCCGCCAGTTCGGTGAAGGTCATCTCGCGCCGCCGCGCGCGATCGACCAGCAGCCCCCAGTGCGAGGACAGGCGCGCGTCCTGGACCAAAAACTCGCCGATCTCGGCGCGCGCCGTCAGTTCCTCGCTCCACAGGTAGCGGGGCGGCGGCAGATGCAGCACCATGGCCGCGAACGCGCCGGCCAGCAGGATTGCGGCGCCGAAGCGTGCCGCGCGCCCGGGAGGATCGACTGCCCTTCCCGGCGCAAACAGCGCGATGCCGGCCAGCGTGCCGGCGACCAGGCCACCGACATGCGCGGCGTTGTCGATGCCCGGAATGACGATACCCAGCAGCATGGCCACCACGGTGAAACCGGCGACGATGCGGGACAGGAAACGATGCCGCCCGGCGCGCGCGCCGCGGGCACGCAGCAGCGTCACCACCAGCGCGCCGTAGACCCCGAAGATGGCGCCCGAAGCTCCACCCGACACCGCACCATCGCCATGCACCATCAGCGATAACAGGTTGCCCGCCACGCCGGCGCACAGATAGATGGCCAGCATGCGGACAGGGCCGACCAGGGGCTCCAGCAGGCGGGCGCCCTCCCACAAGGCCACCGCGTTCAAGCCCAGATGCACGATGCCGAAATGCAGAAACATCGCGCTGACGATGCGCCACCATTCACCGTCCTGAGTGGCGGGAGCGAAATTGGCGCCCCAGGCCAGTTGCACCGCATTGTTGCCGTGCCACCAGCCGGCGCCATGGGCGAGCAGCACGCCAAACACGGCCAGGTTGACCAGGATCAGCAGCGTGGTCGCAGGCGTCCGACGCAGCGTGTACAGCACGCGGCGCACCGCTGTGCGCGGCAGCTTCACGGTCCGCCCTTGCCGGACCGCGCCAAGCTCACGCCGATGCGGCGTTCACACGCCGGCCGCCCATGGTCACTCGGCACGGGGCTTCTTGAACGCACGCTCCTCGCCGCTCATCAGCTTGCGGATGTTGCGGTGATGACGCGCCAGCACCAGCAGCGACAGCAAGGCCAGCAGCCCGGCCAGCAGCCATGCGTCCGGCCCCTGGCGCAACAGGTAATAGCCGTACACCGGCGCCAGCACAGCAGCGGTGAGCGCGGACAGCGAGGAAATCCGTGTCAACGCGAACACCGCCAACCAGGTCAACACGGCCAGTCCGCCCAGACGCCAGTCCAATGCCAGCAGCACGCCCAGCGCGGTGGCCACGCCCTTGCCGCCCTTGAAACCGAAGAACAGCGGAAAAAGATGACCGAGAAAGGCGGCCAGCGCGGCCAGATAAGGCACATAGGCGGGCAGCCCGTAGCGCGCCGTCGCCCACAACGCCAACAGCACGGCCAGATAGCCCTTGAGTGCGTCGCCGAAGAGGGTCAGCGCGGCGGCGGACTTGCGCCCGGTGCGCAGCATGTTGGTGGCACCGGGGTTGCCGGAACCATGGCTGCGCGGGTCCGGCAGGCCATACAGGCGCGCCACCGGGATGGCGAAGGCGACCGAACCGAGCAGGTAGGCGGCGATCAGGATCAGCGTGGTTTCCATCATTTGCGTAGAATGCCGGCCTTTTCAGTACGCTGCGCGCGGCGCATGGTCATGGACATCTTGTTCCTGCGGGACTTCCGCCTGGAAATGATTATCGGGCTGTACGAATGGGAGCGCAAAGCGCCGCAACCGGTCATGATCGATCTGGAAATCGGCCTGTATGACCACAAGGCCGGCCATACCGACAACATCGCCGACACCATCGACTACGGCAAGGTCGCCGCGCGCATCCAGGAGGTGGTGACGACGCGCGAGATCCATCTGGTGGAAACCCTGGGCGAGCTGATCGCCGACCTGGTGCGCGGCGAGTTCGGCGCGCCGTGGGTGCGGGTCACCGTGCGCAAGCTGGCCATACTGCGCGGCGTCGCCGAACTGGGCATCGTCGTCGAGCGCGGCTCGCGGCTCTGACCCGCTTCAGGCCGGGCGGCGCGCCACCATCAGGAACACCGGATAGGCGCGTTCGCCGTCATCGCGCGCCTTGACGATGTCGAACACGGTCTGGAAGGCGATATCGACGAAGCCGGCCGCCGCGGTCGCCCGCGCCAGCGCCTCGCGCTCGAAACCGTGGTGCACGTCCACCTCCGGGCCGTGGAAACTGCCGTCCTCGGCATCCAGGTCGGCGATGCACAACCAGCCGCCGGGCGTCAGCAGGCGATGGAAGGCGGCGAGGATGGCCGCGGTGTCCGGCACGTGATGCAGCGTCATCGCGGAATAGATCAGGTCGTAACGTTCGTCCGGCGGCGCGCCGGTGCTGAGATCCATCAGGCGGGTGCGCATGTGGCCGATGCCGGCGGCGCGTATCTTCTCCTCGGCCACCGCCAGCATGCCGGGCGAGGTGTCCTTGAGCACGATGTCGCCCAGCCGGTCGCGCAGCGCGAAGCTCAGCAGGCCGGTGCCACTGCCATAGTCGAGCGCACGCATGTCCGCGCGCAGCGGCACGCAGCCAGCGATGGCCGCGGCGATGCGTTCGGCGCGCGCCTGGAACACCGGGTTCTCGTCCCAGCGGCGGGCGACGGCATCGAAGTGATCAGCGTCCAGCCGGACCTTGGTGCTCATCGTTTGCCACCCAGCAGCGAACCCAGCACGCCGCGGATGATGGCGCGGCCGACCTGGCTGCCGACCGAGCGCGCGGCACTCTTGGCCATGGCCTCCACCACGCCCTCGCGGCGCGCACCGCGTGTACCCGACGCGCCGCCCAACAGGCCATCGAGCAAGCCGCCGGACGAGGCGCCGGCGCTTTGCTGCGTCGCCGCCCGCCGTGCAGCCTGGTCGGCGCGCGCCTTCAGCACCTCGTAGGCGGATTCGCGGTCGACCGTTTCGTCGTACACGCCGGCCACCAGCGAGTCGCGCAGCACCTGACGGCGCTGATCCGCGTCGATCGGGCCGATCTGCGCCTGCGGCGGCACGATGTAGGCGCGCTCGACCACATGCGGGCGGCCCTTGTCGTCGAGCAGCGATACCAGCGCCTCGCCCACGCCCAGTTCGGTGATCACCGCCGCCTCGTCCAGTTTGGGATTGTCGCGCATGGTGTCGGCCGCCGCCTTGACCGCGCGCTGGTCGCGCGGCGAGAACGCGCGCAGGGCGTGCTGCACGCGGTTGCCGAGCTGGCCCAGTACCTTGTCCGGCACGTCGGCCGGGTTCTGCGTGACGAAATAGACGCCCACACCCTTGGAACGGATCAGCCGCACCACCTGTTCGATCTTGTCGACCAGGGCCGGCGGTGCATCGCTGAACAACAGGTGCGCCTCGTCGAAGAAGAACACCAGCCGGGGCTTGTCCAGATCACCCACCTCGGGCAGGTTTTCGAACAGTTCGGCCAGCAGCCACAGCAGCAGCGTGCCGTACAGTTTGGGCGACTGCATCAGGCGGTCGGCGGCGAGGATGTTGACCACGCCCTTGCCGTCCACGCTCTGCATCAGGTCGGCGATGTCCAGCATCGGCTCGCCGAACAGCCGGTCGCCGCCCTGCGTTTCCAGGGCCAGCAGACCGCGCTGGATGGCGCCGATGCTGGCGGCGGAGACGTTGCCGTATTCCGTGGTCAGCGTCTTGGCGTTGTCGCCGACGTATTGCAGCATGGCGCGCAAATCCTTCAGGTCGAGCAGCAGCAGGCCGTTGTCGTCGGCCACCTTGAACACCAGGTTGAGCACGCCGGTCTGGGTCTCGTTGAGTTGCAGCATGCGCGCCAGCAGCAGCGGCCCCATGTCGGAAATGGTGGCGCGCAGCGGATGGCCCTGTTCGCCGAACACGTCCCAGAAGGTCACCGGGAAGCCCTGCGGGCGATGCTCGGTCAGACCGAGTTGCGCCACGCGTTCGGCCACCTTGGCGTTGCCGCCGCCCGGACGGCAGATGCCGGACAGGTCACCCTTGATGTCCGACATGAAGCAGGGCACGCCGATGGCGGAGAAGCGCTCGGCCAGGGTCTGCAAGGTCACGGTCTTGCCGGTGCCGGTGGCACCGGTGATCAGGCCGTGGCGGTTGGCCATCTTCGGCAGCAGGTGCAGTTCGGTGTGGTCGTTCTTGGCGATCAGCAGGGGGGTGCTCATGGGCGGATGCTCCGGCGGCGATGCGCGATTGTATGGGGGCTCAGGCGCGATCGGACAAGACCCGGTGGAACTGACGGCGCGAATTCGGTCAAATGCCGACATCGCCAGCCCCCGCCCTGCCGTGACCGCGTCCAGCCCGACCCCCCCCCGCTACACCGCTACCGCCATCGCGCTGCACTGGCTGCTGGCGCTGCTGATCCTGGCGGCGCTGGGCTGGGGCCTGTACATGGTGGAGCTGCGGCTGTCGCCGTGGAAGTTGAAGGCGTATGCCTGGCACAAGTGGCTGGGCGTGACCATCTTCCTGCTGGTGCTGGTGCGCCTGGGCTGGCGCCTGACCCACGCGCCGCCGCCGCTGCCGGCCACCCTGCCGGCCTGGCAGCGGACGCTGGCCGGCATCACACATGCCCTGCTGTATCTGCTGATGCTGGCCATGCCGCTGACCGGCTGGCTGATGAGCTCGGCCAAGGGCTTCCAGACCGTGTATTTCGGCGTGTTGCCGATTCCGGACCTGCTGGACAAGAACAAGATCCTCGGCGACGCCCTCGCCAGCGCCCATGCCGCGCTGGCCTGGCTGCTGATGGCGTTGCTGGCGCTGCATGTGGCGGCGGCGTTGAAACACCATGTCATCGACCGGGACGACGTGCTGCGCCGCATGTTGCCCTTCCTGCCTGCACCGAAGAACCGAGGAGACCCGTCATGAAGCCTTTGCTCGCCCTGCTGCTGTCCGCCACGTTGGCAGCGCCCGCGCTGGCCGCCGAGCGCTACACCATCGATGCGCGCCACACCTTCCCGGTGTTCGAGATCAATCACCTGGGCTTTTCCACGCAGCGCGGCCGCTTCAACCAGACCGAAGGCGCGATCGCGCTGGATGTTCCCGCCCGGCGCGGCAGCATCGACGTGCGCATCGCCACCGCCTCGATCGACATGGGTCTGGACGATTGGGACAAGCACATGCGCAATGCCGATTTCTTCGACGTCGAGGTCCATCCGACCATGACCTTCACCTCCGACCGCCTGGTGTTCGACGGCGACAAGCCGGTGGCGGCGCATGGCACGCTGACGCTGCTGGGCGTGAGCAAGCCGGTGACCCTGGAGATCGCCAACTTTCGCTGCGGCATCCACCCCATCAACAAGCGCGCGCTGTGCGGTGCCGACGTCAGCGGCCAGATCAAACGCTCGGAATTCGGCATGACCCGCTACCTGCCGGCCATCGGTGATGACGTGCGCCTGCTGATCCCGGTCGAAGCGTTCAAGGACTGAGCATGGCTGCCGACATCCTGGTCCTGGCCGGCAGCGCCCGGCGCGACTCGGTCAACCGCCGTCTGGCGCACGTCGCCGCCACGACACTGCGTGCGCGCGGCGCTCAGGCCACGCTGCTGGAGCTGGCCGACTACCCGTTGCCGCTGTACCACGGCGACCTCGAAGTCCGCGAGGGACTGCCGGACAACGCCCGCCGGCTCAAGGATCTGTTCATCGCCCATGGCGCGCTGGTCATCGTCACGCCGGAATACAACGCCTCGCTGCCCGCGCTGCTGAAAAACACCCTCGACTGGGTGTCGCGACCGTTGCCGGGCGAGAGCGGCTACCTGCCGTTCGCCGGCAAGGCGGTGGCGCTGATGAGCGCCTCGCCCGGCGCGCTGGGCGGCATGCGCGCGTTGCGGCATCTGCGCGACGTGCTCACCGAACTGCACATGATCGTGCTGCCCCGGCAACTGTCCCTGCCGGCCGCGGACCAGGCGTTCGACGACGCCGGCGCGCTGCGCGATGCGGCCATGGCGGCGCGCCTGGCCGGCCTGCTGGACGACCTGGTGGCCATGCAGCGGCGCCTGGCCTGAACGCCGGCCGCGCCGGCGGTCTGTCCACGGCGGTGTAAAATCCGCGCATTTCGTTCGGGGCAGTCATCATGGCCGGTCATTCCAAATGGGCAAACATCCAGCACCGCAAGGGTCGTCAGGACGCCAAGCGCGGCAAGATCTTCACCAAGCTGATCAAGGAGATCACCGTCGCCGCGCGCATGGGCGGGGGGGACCCCGCCGGCAACCCCCGGCTGCGCGCGGCGATCCTGGCGGCGCGCGCCGAGAACATGCCCAAGGAGAACATCGAGCGC
>CAYTRH010000049.1:15816-16062 GCA_964440155.1 uncultured Thiobacillus sp.
ACGAGGGTTACGGCCCGGGCGGGGCGGCGGTCCTGGTGGAATCGCTCACCGACAACAAGAACCGCGCCGTGGCCGAGATCCGGCACATTTTCAGCAAGAGCGGCGGCAGCCTCGGCTCGAGCGGCTGTGTTGCCTGGATGTTCAAGAAGAAGGGCTACATCGCGATCGACCGCAGCCTCATCGACGAAGAGACGCTGATGGAAAAGGCGCTCGAGGCCGGCGCGGAGGACGTGCGCGAGGACGAGA
>CAYTRH010000049.1:16072-16518 GCA_964440155.1 uncultured Thiobacillus sp.
TTCGAGGCCGTGAAAACCGCGATCGACGCCCTGAATCTCGCCTACATCTCGGCCGAGGTCACCATGCTGCCCCAGAACACGACCGCCCTCGCGGGCAAGGAGGCCGAGCAGATGGTGAAGCTGATGGACATGCTCGAGGACTGCGACGACGTCCAGAAAGTCCACACGAACGCCGACATCCCCGAGGAGCTCGTCGGGCGGGCCTGAAGCCGGGCGGCGCCCGCCGCCGCCTCACTCCTCGATTTTCTGCACCTCGGCCCCCGGGGGGATCTCGAAGCTGAAGAGGCTCTCGGCGAGGTTCACGTTGAACTGGGGGCTCACGAGGTCGATGCGCGTGTCGTCCCCGTAGCCGCTGAGCGTCGTGATCCGCGCGATGGTGAAGGCGCGCGGGGTCACGGCGAGGCGGACTTCGGAGACGTTCAGCGCCCCTTCCCGCGGCACCATCC
>CAYTRH010000049.1:16528-16837 GCA_964440155.1 uncultured Thiobacillus sp.
GTCGCCGGCTTGACGATGGGCCGCATCAGTTCAACCAGCCGCAGCTCGTAGAAGTTCTCGCCCTCGGGCCGGGCGAGGGTGATCGAGAACTTCTTGCGCACCAGCCCGATGTCCGACAGAAAGCTCGCCCCCTTGCCGTCGCGGAAGAAGACCGGCGCCTCTCCGACCATCACCAGGTTGTCCTGCGGCCGGAAGATCCACAGCTTGTGGCCGTCGGTGATGATCACCTGCCGCTCGGGCTTTTCGTACTCCCAGCGCATCATCCCCGGGTGTTTGACGTAGACCCGGCCCGAGGCGAAATCGGTGATC
>CAYTRH010000049.1:16848-17621 GCA_964440155.1 uncultured Thiobacillus sp.
ACTTGATCGTCGACTCCTGGACGAACTCGGCGGAGAACTGGCTGCCGGTGTAGCGTTTTTCGAGCTGGCCGAGAATGTATTCGAGCGGCGGCGTCGATTCGGCGGCCGGAGCGGGCGTGGCGGCCGCGGCGAGCAAGAGGGCCGCGGCGGCACAGGCGGCGGACCATCGGACGATGCGGTTCATCACCTCGGGTTTCCTGTATCAATGGGCGGCGGGTTCGTTTCGCGGCGCCAACCTAATGGTTTCCGGCAGGCTTGTCAAACGCTCTCTGGCCGCGGCTTGCGCGCGGCGGCCGGTTCCTCATCCGGGGGGGCGGCCGAAGGCCCGCGCACACACGACGGGTTCGACGAGGTCGGGGAGGCGGCCGGTGAGCGCAAGAAAGACGCGGTCGAGCGCCGCGATCCGCCGCAGCGTTTCGGCCGTGTCGACCGCGATCACGCCACGACCTCCGGGGGAAGCCCGGCGCAAAGCTCTTCCTGGCGTCGGCCGCGGAGAAGCGCGGCCGCGAGGAGCTCGCGACGCCGCTGCAGCGCGCCATAGGGGTCGAGGCCTGGATCCGGGTCGTCGGCGGCGACGCCGAGCGCGTATGCGACCTGTTCGAGATCCTCCGCCGAGGCGATGGGCAGGGCCGCGATCAGGGCGCGGGCGAAGGCGGTAAACGGCGCGTTCCACAAGACCCTCAGGCGGCGCAGGGCGAGGCGCACGCGCGCCGCCGGCACGCCGGCCGCCCCGCGCTCGAGAGCGTCAATCGCGCGGTCGATCTCCTCCGGGA
>CAYTRH010000050.1:0-17599 GCA_964440155.1 uncultured Thiobacillus sp.
CATGAGGTCGAGCTGGCACGCGCCGCGCTGATCCGTGCCGGCCGCGATGCGGCGGTGGCGCCGCTGCCGGTGGTCGCGCCGGTGGCCGGCTACGTGCTGGCGCTGCCGCGCGAAAGCGAGGGCGCGGTACAACCCGGCCAGCCTTTGCTGGAGATCGGCAACCCCGACAGCCTGGAGGTGGTGGTGGAGGTGTTGTCCACCGCGGCGGTGCGTATCGCCCCCGGCGCACGTGTGCTGCTGGAGCGCTGGGGCGGGGAGACGAGCCTGGAGGGGCGCGTGCGCGTGGTCGAGCCGGCCGGCTTCACCAAGATCTCCGCGCTGGGCGTGGAAGAACAGCGCGTGCGCGTGGTCGTCGACCTGGTCACGCCGCGTGCGCACTGGCAGCGGCTGGGCGACGGCTACCGCGTCGAGGCGCGCTTCGTGCTGTGGCAGGGCGACGGTGTGCTGCTGATCCCGGCCAGCGCGCTGTTCCGCCACGGCCATGGTTGGGCCGTGTTCGTCGCCGAGGCCGGGCGCGCGCGCCTGCGCGCCGTCGAAATCGGCCAGCGCAGCGGCCTGGCCGCGCAGGTTGTACAGGGCTTGCAGGCCGACGAACGGGTCATCGCACATCCCGACGACCGCATCGCCGATGGTGTCCGGCTACGGCCGCGCTGAACCGACGTTGGCCTGGCCGGTGCTTCATGGCATTCCGCCTACAATCGGTAACACACGTCTACCCTCCATGCCGTGTCCGTGTCCGTGTCCGTGTCCGTGTGCGTGTCCGTGTCCGCCATGACTACGCCGATACTCGAAGCCCGCCTGCGCATCGCGCTCGATGCACCGCACCGCGCGCTGGATGCCAGCGCGTCCATCCACGATCTGCTGGGATTCCGCGGCGAGGACTTCACCGGCGGCGCCATCGCGCTGCGCGACCGCATCCATGCCGACGATCAGGACATCGCCGAGCGCTTGTTCTCGCCAGCCGATGCGCCATGCGCCGGCGCGGTCAACCTGAGGCTGCGCCAGGCCGACGGCCGCATTCGCTGCGTCAAGGTGCCCTATGTCAAGGCCATGGACCTGGGCCGGATCATCCTCGACCTGTGTCTGCAGGATGCCAAGAGTCTGCCGCGCACCCTGACCGACGCCGCTGCGACGGTGAATTTCCGCGCGATGATGGAAAACACCGACGATTACATCTACTTCAAGGACCGCAATCACGTCTTCACCGGCGCCAGCCAGACCCTGGTATCGCTGTGCGATCCGGCCGAACACTGGACCGATCTGCTGGGGCAGACCGATTACGACGTGTTTCCCGAGGTCTACGCCGACACCTATTACCGATTGGAAAAGCGGGTGTTCAGTGGCGAACCGGCCGCGCAGGAGATACAGGGCTATTTGACCAAGGATGGTCGCCAGGGCTGGGTCGACAACCGCAAGTACCCGATACGCGACGCGCAGGGCGAGATCGTCGGCCTGTACGGCATCGCGCGCGATGTCACCCGGCAGCGCCGCCTGCAGGCGATGCTGCTGGCCATCGCCGACTTCGTGTCGCTGGATCATGGTGACGGCTGTTTCGAGCGGATGGTGGCGTTCGCGGCCGGCGAGTTCTTGGTCGATTACGTTCACATCGGCCTGCTGCAGCCGGATGACGCCCATGTGCGCATCGTCGCCGGCTGGCGCGATGGGGCGCCGGTCGCACCGGGCCACGTGTACGCACTGGCCGGTACGCCCTGCGAACACGTACTGCGGCGTAGCCATCAATGTCATGGCGAGCAGGTGCGCCAGCGCTTCCCGGACGATCTCGACCTGGCCGAGCTGGACGCCGAAGCCTATGTCGGCGAGCCCATCGCCGACGCCAGCGGGCAGGTGCTGGGACTGATCGTTCTGGTCAGCCGCCGGCCGCTGGCCGACGTCGACGACATCGCTGCCGGTCTGCGTATCCTTGCCGCGCGTGCCGGCGCCGAGCTGACGCGGCGACAACATCGGCACAGCCTGCAACAGGCCAACGAGCGGCTGCAACTGATCCTGGACCATGCGCCGATCGGCATCTGGCTGCAGGACGGACGAGGCAGGATGCTGTTCGTCAACAAGGCGTTCTGCGACGCCATGGGGATCAACGAGGCGGCGTTCCTCGCACTGCCGCACTACGCGTCCCTCATCCCGGAGGCCTATCGACAGCAGTGCATCGATTCCGACGTCAAGGCATTGTCCGATTCCGGCGTCAGCGTGACCTACCAGCGTCTGCCCTTCGTAGATGGTCGCATCCACGACCTGCGCGTGATCAAAGCAGTCAAGCGCGATGCCCAGGGCCGCGCCGTTGCGCTGGTCGGCCTGAGCCTGGACATCACCGAGGAACTGCGCCAGGAACGGTCGCTGCGCCAGGAGCGCGACTACGCGCAGAACATCCTGAACACGGTAGAGGCGATCATCGTCGCGCTGGACACGCAGGGGCGCATCACGTTGATCAACCGCAAGGGCTGTGAACTGCTGGGTTATGCCGAGTCCGAACTGCTCGGCCGAGACTGGTTCGACACCTGCCTGCCCGCCAGCTTCGATGTCGCACGGGTGCGTGAGGTCTTCCGCAAAGCCCTGGCCGGCGAACTGGCCGGCGCGGAGTATTTCGAGAACCCGGTGCGCACGCGCGATGGCGGCGAACGCCTGATCGCCTGGCACAACAGTTCCATTCGCGACCGTGACGGACGCATCATAGGCGGGCTGTCGGCCGGCGAGGACATCACCGACCTGAAAGCAGTGGAGAATGCGCTGAAGGCCAAGGAAGCGCTGCTGCGAACGGTGATCGACGAGCTGCCGGACATCTTGATCCTGAAGGATGCCGCGGGCAGATTCCTGCTGGCCAACCAGACCCTGGCGCGCCTGTACGGCTCCACGCCCGAGGCCATGGTTGGCAAGGATGACGCCGACTTTGGTGTGCCCGAAACCATGGCCCAAGGCTTCCGCGACAACGTGCGCGCCATCATGGCGCGGGGTGAGACCACGGTGGTGTTCGAGGATAGCCGCGATGCTACCAGCGGCGAGATCCGCCATTTCAAGTCGATCAAGAAGCCCTTCAAGGATGCCCAGGGCAACGACCAGATTCTGGTGATCGCGCATGACATCACCGACATCGTCGAGGCTCAGCAGCGGGTGGCGGATAACGAAAAACTGTTGCGTGAAGTGCTGGCCATCATCCATGAGGGCATCTGGGACTGGCATGTGGCTAGCGGTCGTGTCACGCACAACGCCCAGTGGTACGCCTCGCTGCGCGTAGCGCCCGGTGACGTTGCGGAGACGCTGGATGGCTTCATCCGCCTGATCCATCCGGACGATCGCGATCTGGTCCGACAGCGCATCGAGGCGCTGCTGCGCGGCGAGACCGACAACTACTACTCCGAACACCGGCTGCTGTGCGGCGACGGTAGCGAAATCTGGGTGCACGACCGTGGCCGGGTGGTCGAACGCGACGCGGCGGGCAGGCCGGTGCGGGTAGTCGGCAGCTTCGCCGACATCAGCTATCAGCGTAAACACCAGCAGCAGTTGGAGCACGTCGCCCACTATGACGCACTGTCCGGTCTGCCCAACCGCGTGCTGCTCGCCGACCGGCTGCAGCAGGCCATGGTCCAGGCCCAACGGCGGGGCGAGCAGCTCGCCGTGGTGTACCTGGACTTGGATGGCTTCAAGGCGGTCAACGACCAGTTCGGCCATGACACCGGCGACCGACTGCTGGTGACGCTGGCTGACCGCATGAAGCGCGCGCTGCGCGAGGGCGACACCCTGGCCCGCCTGGGTGGTGACGAGTTCGTCGCTGTGCTGGTCGACCTGAAGAGCGCCGAGTCCTGTTTGCCGCTATTGATCCGCTTGCTCAAGACCATCGCCCAGCCGGTGCATGACGTCGTGGGGGCGCTGCACGTGTCGGCCAGCCTGGGGGTCAGTTTCTATCCCCAGGCGGAGCCGATCGATGCCGATCAGTTGCTGCGTCAGGCCGATCAGGCCATGTATCAGGCCAAGTTGGCCGGCAAGAACCGGTATCACCTGTTCGATGCCGCGCACGATCGCGACCTGCGCGGTCGTCACGCGACCATCGAGCGGCTGGGCGAGGCGCTGGCCCGGCAGGAGTTCGTGCTGCACTACCAGCCCAAGGTCGACATGCGCGCGGGTCGGGTGATCGGCGTCGAGGCCCTGGTCCGCTGGCAGCACCCGCAGCGCGGTCTGCTGACGCCGGCCGCCTTCTTGCCGGCGCTGGAGAACCACGCGTTGATGGTCCGATTGGGCGACTGGGTGATCGACACCGCGCTGGCCCAGACGGCGGCGTGGCGCGACGCCGGATTGGCCTTGCCGGTGAGCGTCAACGTCGACGCCCTGCAGTTGAGTCAGGCCGATTTCGTCGACAAACTGCGCGCCGCGCTCGCCCGCCATCCACGATTGCGCCCGGGTGATCTCGAGCTGGAGGTGCTGGAGACCAGCGCGTTGCAGGACATGGCCGGGATATCCCGGATACTCGCCGAAGTCCAGGCGCTGGGCGTGCGCTTCTCGCTCGACGATTTCGGCACCGGCTATTCCTCGCTCACTTACCTCAAGCGCCTGCCGGTGGATACCCTGAAGATCGATCAGAGCTTCGTGCGCGACATGCTGGACGATCCCGAGGATCTGGCCATCCTGGAAGGTGTGATCGGCCTGGCCGGCGCGTTCCGGCGCATGGTGATCGCCGAGGGCGTGGAGTGCGAGGCGCATGGTGAGATGCTGCTGCATCTGGGCTGCGATTTGGGCCAGGGCTATGCCATCGCCCGACCGATGCCCGCGGCCCAGGTTCCGGACTGGCTGCAGATCTGGCGCCCAGGCGCGTCCTGGCTGAGCGCCGGGCGCGCGGATGAGAACATGCAACCGGCGGTGTTCGCGCTGGCCGAACACCGCGCCTGGGTACGCATGCTGTACCGCTATCTGAACGATGAGACGGCCGCGCCGCCACCGCTGGATCACCACCACTGCAATTTCGGACACTGGCTGGACACAAGGTTGGCAGCGGATCTGACCCGGGAAGATTGCTACACGGGCCTCACAGCGTTGCATGATCAGGTGCATCACATCGCGGTCGAACTGGTCGGCCTCAAGCAACGCGGCGAGGCCGCCGCGGCGCTGGCGCGTTTCCGCGAAATCGAGGCCGTGCGCGAGGCGTTGTCCGATGCCTTGCGCGCGCTGATCACCGCGATGGCGCGCGGCTAGAATGGCGGCCTGGCGCGCCGGGGCTGCATCCGGTCGCATATGTTGAAGCCCTTCGAGCCTGCCTGCCCATGCCCATCCTGTCCGTCATCGCCGCCATGGCCAAGAATCGCGTGATCGGTATCGACAATGCGCTGCCCTGGCATCTGCCCGAGGATCTCAAGCGTTTCAAGGCGCTGACTCTGGGACATCACATCCTGATGGGACGCCGGACCTATGAATCCATCGGCCGGCCCCTGCCCGGCCGCATCACCGTGATCCTGACGCGCGATCCGCATTACCGGGTGGACGGCTGCATCAGCGCGCACTCGCTGGACGAGGCGATCGCCGCCTGCGGTGACGACGCGGAGGTGTTCTGTGTCGGCGGCGCCGAGCTCTATGCCCAGGCGCTGCCGCGCGCGCAGCGGCTGTATCTGACCGAGATCCAGGCCGAGTATGCCGGCGATGCGCGCTTCCCGGCCTTCGATGCGGCGCAGTGGCACGAGGTGGCGCGGGAACCGCATGTCGCCGACCATGGTCTGGCCTACGATTTCGTCACCTACCAGCGTGTCGCGTCATGAAGAGCATCCTCATCACCGGCTGTTCCAGCGGCATCGGCCACGCCGTCGCGCATGGTCTGCGCGCGCGCGGCTGGCGCGTGTTCGCCGGCGCGCGCAAACCGGACGACGTGGCGCGCCTGCGCGACGAGGGCCTGGAAGCGCTGCAACTCGATCTGGACAATTCCGAGAGCATCCGCGTCGCCGTGGCCGAGGTCATGGCGCGCAACGACGGCCGCCTGGGCGCGCTGTTCAACAATGGCGGTTACGGTCAGGTCGGCGCGGTCGAGGATCTCACGCGCGATGCGCTGCGCGCGCAGTTCGAGACCAACCTGTTCGGCTGGGTCGAACTGACCAACTGGGTGTTGCCGGTGATGCGCAAGCAGGCGTATGGCCGCATCGTCATGAACAGTTCGGTGCTCGGTTACGCGGCCATGCCCTATCGCGGCGCCTACATCGCCGCCAAGTACGCGCTGGAGGGGCTGACCGACACGCTGCGCATGGAACTGGCCGGCAGTGGCGTGCACGTCAGCCTGGTGGAACCCGGCCCCATCGTGTCGCGTTTCCGGGAGAACTGCCTGCCGCATTTCGAGCGGCACATCGACTGGCAGGGCAGCGTGCATCGCACAGTGTACGAGGCGCAACTGGCGCGCCTGCGCGCGCCCGGCCCGGTGGCGCCGTTCACGCTCGGGCCCGAGGCGGTGCTGGCCAAGGTGGTGCATGCGCTGGAGAGCCGGCGGCCGCGGCCGCGCTATCCGGTCACGGTGCCGTCGGTGGCGTTCTGGTGGCTGCGCCGGGTGCTGTCCACGCGCATGATGGACCGCGTGCTGCGCCTGGCTTCCGGCGCCGGCAAGCGCTGAACCCCGGCGCATGACCACGCCCGCGCGCGCCCGTCTGCCGTGGCGCCATCTGCTCGCCGCGCCGCTGTTCATCGCCGCCGCGCTGCTGACCACCGCCGTGGCGCCGACCGCCGAGGTCGCCGTGGTGTGCGCGCTGTTGCTGCTCACGGTGTATCTGTTCGTGTTCGAAGTGGTGGCCATCGACGTGGCCGCGCTGTCCATCCTGGTGCTGCTCGGCCTGCTCAGCGCGTTCGCGGCGCCGCTCGGGCTGGAACGGCCGCTGGTGCCCGGCGCGCAGTTGTTCTCCGGTTTCGCCGGCAACGCGGTGATGTCGATCATCGCGGTGATGATCATCGGTGCCGGGCTGGACAAGACCGGCATGATGAACCATGTCGCTGCCGCCATCCTGCGCGTCGCCGGGCGCACCGAGGCGCGCGTGATCCCGGCGGTATCCGGCGCGGTCGGGATGATCTCCAGCTTCATGCAGAACGTCGGCGCGGCGGCGCTGTTCCTGCCGGTGGTCAGCCGTATCGCCGCGCGCACCGGCCTGCCGTTGTCGCGCCTGCTGATGCCCATGGGGTTCTGCGCCATCCTTGGCGGTACGCTGACCCTGGTGGGCTCCAGCCCGCTGATCCTGCTCAACGATCTGATCCACGCCTCCAACCAGACCCTGCCGGAGGCGCAGCGTATGCAGACCTGGTCGCTGTTCTCGGTGACCCCGGTCGGTCTGGCGCTGCTGGCGGCGGGCATCGCCTATTTCGTGCTCGCCGGTCGTCACGTGCTGCCGGCGGGCGGCCATGACCACGCCACGCGCGGCGCACCGGCGATGGCCTATTTCCAGGAACTGTACGGTTTGGATTACGGGCTGTTCGAGGTTTGCGTGCCGGCCGGCTCCCCTTTGGTCGGACGGGCGCTGGACGAGCTGGAGCGCAGCGCGCGCGTGCGCGTGATCGCGGTGGCGCGCAGTGGCGAGGATGTGCGCATCGGCCCTGGCGGCGTCGAACGTGATCTGCGGATCGAGGCCGGCATGGTGCTGGGCATGCTCGGCGCGCCCGCCAACCTGCGTCTATTGGTGGACGGTAACGGTCTGGAACTGCGCGACGAGCTGGTCACCTTTGCCGAGGCGCTGACCGCGACCCGCGCCGGTATCGCCGAGCTGGTGATCCCGCCCGGCTCGACGCTGATCGGCCGCAGCGCGCGCGCCGTGTCGATGCGCAAGACCTATGGCCTGGCGCTGCTGGCGGTGCACCGCCAGGGCAAGACGCTGCGCGAAGGCGAGGGCATCCGCGATCTGCCGCTGCAGGCCGGCGATACCTTGGTGGTGCACACGCCCTGGTCGGTGCTGGCGCAACTGCAAGGCAACCGCGATTTCGTCGTGGTCACCACCGAGTATCCGCATGAGGAACTGCGCCCGCACAAGCTCGGCTGGGCGCTGGGCGCGTTCGTGCTGGCGCTGGGTCTGGTGCTGTTCACCGACATGCTGCTGGCCGCGGCGTTGTTCACCGGTGCCGTCGCCATGCTGCTGACCGGGGTGCTGAGCGCGGACGAGGCTTATCGCGCGGTGAGCTGGAAGACCGTGTTCCTGCTCGCCAGCCTGATTCCACTCGGCCAGGCGGTGGAGAGCAGCGGCACCGCGGCGTGGATCGCCCAGGCGGTGCTGGCCGGGTTCGGCGACGTGCCCGGCTGGGGCCTGCAACTGGCGGTCGCCGTGCTGGCCACGCTGTTCAGCCTGGTCATGTCCAACGTCGGCGCCACCGTGCTGCTGGTGCCGCTGGCGGTCAACATCGCGCTGGGTGCCGGCGCCGATCCGGCGGTGTTCGCGCTCACCGTGGCGCTGGCCACGTCAAATGCCTTTCTGCTGCCCACCCATCAGGTCAACGCGCTGATCGTGGGGCCGGGTGGTTATCGCGTGGCCGATTTCCTGCGCGCCGGGGGCATCATGACCGTGCTGTTCCTGGCGGTGATGATGGTGGTGCTCAATCTGCTCTATTGACATGCGCATGCGCCGGTAAAGCGCATGGCGATACACTGTCCCCTCGTGCCCCTCGGCCGCGCGGCCAGCTACCGGAGAACCTCGTGACCCACCGCCCATCCCCGATACAGCGTGTGTTGCTGATGCTCGTGGCCCTGTGCCTGTGCGCCTCGGCCGTCGCCAGCGAGGTGCATCGCGCCACCCGCCTGGGCAACCCGGCGACACGCTTCGCCGATCCGCTGCACAGTCCCGACGACCTGCGCCGCACGCTGTTGAGCGAAGCGTTGCGTCAGGACGTCAACACCATCCTGCGTCAGAGCGGTTATCTGGGCCACGTCGACGACTTCCGCGCGGCCGTCGCCAGCGCCGAGATCCGCGAGATCAGCATTCCGGTCGGCACCGTGCTGCCGGCCATGTCCACCCGCCGGCGCGGCGAGGCGCGCCTGCTGCGCAACGTGCTGTGGGCGGGCAAGGAGCCGATCGACGCCTACGAGTTCTCGTTCATTTCCGGTGACCGTCGCTACCGCGTGGTGACGCCCAAGGCGTGCAGCAACTTCTGGGTGGAGGAGCAGTTGCCGCGGCCGGCGCCGGTGTTGGATCTGTCGTGCGCCGCACCGGTCAGTGTCGCGCTCGGCCGGCCGCTGACCGTGTGTCAGCAACTCGCCAATCGCGGTGATCTGGCGGAACGGCAGGTGGACCTGCGTCTGCGGGTGCCGGACGAACTCGCCGTGGAGCACGTCAGCGTCGCCACTGGCGCGCGCGACGGCGCCGATCTGGTCTGGCGCTTCGCACCGCTGGCGCCGGGCGAGCGGCGCGAGGTCTGCGTCACGTATACACCGACCCGCGCCGGTCCGTTGCACTTCGCCGCGAGCGCCGGCGGCGAGCGCGCCGGCACGTCCAGCGCACAGTGCGCGGTGGACGTGCATGGCGTGCCGGCGGTGTTGCTGCACGTCATCGACATCGGCGATCCGGTCGAGGTCGGCAGGGACGTGATGTACGAAATCGCCGTGTTCAACCAGGGTTCCACCGCATTGACCCAAGTGGCCATCGTCGCCACGCTGGAGCCGCAGCAACGCTACGTCGAGGGCAGCGGCGACAGCCCGCTGCACGCCGAAGGTCAGCGCATCATCGCCCAACCGCTGGCCGAACTGGCGCCGCGCACCCGTGCTGCCTGGCGCATGGTGGTCAAGGCGGTGGAACCGGCGGACGTGCGCTTCGGCGTGGAGCTCAGTGCCGATCAGTTCGCCCGGCCGGTGCAGGAAACCGAGGCGACGTTCCAATACTGACCGCGCAACCACGGGCTGGGTGACGCGCCGGCGGGTGTCCGTCAACCGCCGCGCGCGCAGTGCGTCGATCTCCTCCAGCAGGTCCGCGACCAGCGCGGCCAGTTCCGGTACGGCATCGAAGTCGCGCTCCAGTCTACGCATGCGCCGGGCGCGCAGCAGGCTGGCGTCGGTGAAGCGCCAGACGCCGGCGACGCTCTCGGCGTGTGGAAACAATCCTTCTTCGATGTGGCGTAGCAGCCAGGCCGGCTCCACCGAGCACGCCGCAGCGACCTGTTCCAGGGTCAGCCAGCTGTCCTCCATCAGACAACCGATCAGCACCTCGTCGTCACGCATGCTCAGTTCCTCCAGTCCGGGCGCGGATCGAAGGCCAGTTCACGCGCCATGGTTTCGTACAACTGCCGTGCCTTGGGCGTGTCGGCCGGCGGCAGGGTGATGTGGATGTCGAGCAGCAGGTCGCCCGGCGGCTCGCCCG
Organism: uncultured Thiobacillus sp.; assembly: GCA_964440155.1. GTDB lineage: Bacteria > Pseudomonadota > Gammaproteobacteria > Burkholderiales > Thiobacillaceae > PFJX01. The sequence goes on from CAYTRH010000050.1 coordinate 10,299, forward strand.
GTATGCCCTTGCCACGCACGCGCATGGGATGGCCGCCGCGCGTGCCCTCGGGGATACGCACCTTGACCTCGCCGGTCGGCAACGGCACCGCGATCACCGCCCCCAGCGCCGCCTCCCAAGGCGCCACCGGCAGCGTCATGTGCAGGTCGCGCCCGACCACGCGATAGCGTGGATGTGGCCGGAAGTGGACTTCCAGCAGCAGATCACCGGCCGCCGCACCGCCCATACCCGGCGCCCCCTGGCCGGCCAGACGGATGATCTGACCCTCGCGCACCCCCTTGGGAATGCGCACGTTCAGCGCGCGGGTCTCCAGACGCACGCGTCCCTGCGCGTCTACTCGGGGCGCCTGTAACGTGATCTGTCGGGTGGCGCCGTGAAACGCGTCCTCGATGTCCAGCATCACCTTGGCGTGGTGGTCCTCGCCACGCGCCTGATAGCCGGCGCCGCCGGCGCGGAAGCCGCCTGCGCCGCCCATGCGCCCGAACAGTTCGGCGAAGAAGTCGCTGAAACCGGCGGCTTCGTCCGGCGAGAAGCCGCGCGTGGAGAACTCGAACCCGGCATCCCAGTCGGGCGGCGGGTGGAATTCCTGGCCGGGACGGTAGTCGCGGCCCAGACGGTCATAGGCAGCGCGTTTCTCCGGGTCGGACAACACCGCATGCGCCTCGTTGACCTCCTTCATGCGCAGTTCGGCGTCCGGCTCCTTGGATACGTCCGGATGGTACTTGCGCGCCAGCCGGCGAAACGCCTTCTTGATGTCCTCGGCCGAGGCGTCGCGCGGCACGCCCAGCGTCTGGTAGTAGTCCTTGAATTGCATGCACGCTCCCATGCCCCTGCGGGCGAACGGTTGTTCTATGTTAGCGAAATGAGGGCCGACGACGCCGGCGTCAAGAACTTGAAATCGCCGGCGCCTATCCTCAGTTAACCGACACCGGCCCGCCAGGGGCCACCGACCCAAGCACAAGGAGACGAACATGATCTATCGCACCCCGTTCCCCCGCGACGTGTTCGCGGAACTGGACCGCCTGCAGCGCGAGATGCGCGAGGCGTTCGACATCACCCCCAGCATCCGCGGCGCCGCACGCGGTGGTTTCCCGGCCATGAACGTCGGCGGCACGCCACGTTCGGTGGAGATCTACGCGTTCGCGCCCGGTGTGGACCCGTCCGCCATCGAAGTGCAGATCGAAAAAGGCGTGCTCACCATTGCCGGCGAGCGCAAGGTGGAACAGCCCGCACAGGACGCCAAGGCGGCGGTGCACATCGATGAACGTTTCGCCGGGCGCTTCCGCCGTGTGGTCACGCTGCCGGACGACATCGACGCCAATGCCGTGGAGGCGCGTTACCGCGATGGTGTCCTGCATATCAGCATCCAGCGCAAACAGGCTGCGCAACCGCGCCGCATCAGCATCCAGTGACAGGAGGACAGGCCATGACCGAGACCGCCCGCAAACCCGAAACGCCGCGCAACGAAGCCGCCCTGTTGCCGCCGGTGGACGTGTTCGAGGATGCCGCTGGCATCACCCTGTATGCCGATCTGCCCGGCGTGCCCAAGGATCGTCTGAACCTGCAGGTGGAGGCCGATACCCTGACCATCGAGGGCGAGGTCGCGCTCGACATGCCGGAGGGCATGGAGGCCAGCCACGCCGAGATCAGCCTGCCGCGCTACCGCCGCGTGTTCACGCTGTCCAAGGAGTTGGATGCCGACAAGGTCGCCGCCGAGTTCGCGCACGGCGTGCTGAAGCTGCGCATCCCCAAGGCCGAGCACGCGCAGCCGCGCCGGGTCGAGATCAAGGTGCTGTGATCCCGCGCCGTAACCCGCCCGAGGCGCTTGCCCTGTCGCGTTCGTGCGCGGCAGGGCGGCGCCGAAGGCGCAACAGGAGGTACACATGAATCTGAATGCGTTGAAACAGGAAATCAGCTCGTTCTGGGACAACCTGTCCGAGGGCTGGCATCACCTCACCCGCTCCGCCGCCGGCGCGCTGACCCGCTTCAAGCCCGGTGAGCGTTCCAACCTGCCGGCGCCGTCCGAGATCGACGACGACTTCTACCTGCCCAGCCGCGGCTGGGCCATGCTCGGTGGCGATCTGTTCGAGGACGACAGCCGGCTGGTGGTGCGCGTCGAAGTCCCCGGCATGGAGAAGGAAGACTTGGCCATCGAGGTGGTCGACGACAACCTGGTGATCAGCGGCGAGAAACGCTTCGAGCGTGAGAGCACCGAGGGCCGCTGGCGCGTCATGCAATGCGCCTACGGCAGTTTCCGCCGCGTGGTGCCGCTGCCGGTGCCGGTGCTGGCCGACCAGGCCAAGGCCGCCTACCGCAACGGCGTGTTGCGCGTCGAACTGCCCAAGGCCGCGCCCGGCAAACCCAAGACGACCACCATCACGGTGGAGTGATGTCGCACACCCGCCCGGCGACCGGCGTCTTGGTCGCCGGGGCGGTGGCGGCTGCGACGGGCGCGGCGCGGTAGCGCTTCAGGCGGCGAGCCGGTGCTCCAGCGTTTGCACCTTGCGATCCAGTTCGCGCACCCAATGCTCCAGGCCGACGTGCTCGTCGCGACGCACGATGACCTCGTACAGGCGGTCCATGCGTCGATGGGTTTCATCGATGCGCGCCAGCAAATCCTCGCGCAAGCGATCGATGCGCGCGTTGCTGTCATCGATGCGTTTGTTGGTGTCGTCGATGCGACGGCTCTGATCGATGAGCTGCTGTTGGATGTCGTCGAGGCGTTTGTTGGTCAGGCTCAGCGTGGTGCGTATCTCGGCGTTCTCCAAGTGGAGTTTGTCCAGTTCGGGTATCACCCAGTCCTGGATGGCATTGCGCAGTGCTTCCATCAGTTCCATCGCCGGCTCCCGTTTGAAGTTGCGCTCATTCTGTATCAGGCCGTGCTGCCGGGCAATGCGCGGCAGCACGGTTGTGCACCGCCCGGCGCGTGTTACCATGCCCGGCTTCCGGCGTCGGGCGTGACCCGAGCGGGCGCGCCGGAGGCGCCCAGAAATGCAAAAAGCCGGCGTTGAGCCGGCTTTTTCGTTGACTTGGTGCCCAGGAGAGGACTCGAACCTCCACGCCCTTGCGAGCGCTAGGACCTGAACCTAGTGCGTCTACCAATTCCGCCACCTGGGCCAAGAAGGCGCGCATCTTAACGATCATCCCGATTTCATGTCAACGAGAAAATCAGCCAAGAAACACCAAGACCCCGCTGTTCCGACGAGCGGCCAGGCTACTCCCACGAAAGCCGCGCGCCGCGGCCAGAAGGCGCTGCGCTGGCAGGATCCCCACCTCGAACGCGAACGCGCCAAGTACGGCCAGGGCCTGCCCAGCCGCGAGTTCATCCTGCAACTGGTGAGCGAGGCCGGCGGGCCGGTGGATGTCGAAGAGTTCGCCGCGCGCCTGGGTATCGAGGCGGAGGAAGCCGACGCCTTCAACGCGCGCCTGCGCGCCATGCAGCGCGATGCGCAACTGGTCATCAACCGGCGCGGCGCGCTGTGCCTGCCGGAGAAGATCGACGTCAAGGCCGGGCGGGTGGAAGGCCACCACGACGGCTTCGGTTTCTTCATCCCGGAAGACGGCTCGGGCGACATGTTCCTGCCGGAGAAGGAGATGCGCGGCGTGCTGCATGGCGACCGCGTCATGGTGCGCGAGCATGGCGTCGACCGGCGCGGGCGCAAGGAAGGCAAGATCGTCGAGGTGCTGGAGCGGGTCAATTCGACGCTGGTCGGCCGCCTGTACCGCGAGCACGGTTATCAGTGGGTGGTGGCGGAGAACAAGCGCATCAGCCAGGACTTTCTGGTGCCGGCGCACGACGACATGGGCGCGTCCAGCGGCCAGGTGGTGATGCTGGAGATCGTCGCGCAGCCGACCCGGCACACACCGCCGGTGGGCCGGGTGATCAAGGTGATGGGCAACTATGCCGACCCGGGCATGGAGATCGAGATCGCGCTGCGCAAGCATGAACTGCCGCACGAGTTTCCCGCGCAGGTGCAGGCCCAGGCGAAGAAGCTGCCCAAGGGTGTGACACGCAAGGATCTGGACGCCACGCGCGAGGATCTGCGCGAATTGCCGCTGGTGACCATCGACGGCGAGGGCGCGCGCGATTTCGACGATGCCGTGTATTGCCGGCCCGAGGGGCGGGGATTCCGCCTGTGGGTGGCCATCGCCGACGTATCGCATTACGTCAGGCCCGGCACTGCGCTGGACCAGGAAGCCTACGCGCGCGGCAATTCGGTGTATTTCCCGCGCCGCGTGATCCCGATGCTGCCGGAGGAGTTGTCCAACGGCCTGTGCTCGCTCAATCCCAAGGTCGATCGCCTGTGCATGGTGTGCGAGATGGACATCTCCAGCCTGGGCAACATCCGCAAGTACCGTTTCTATCCGGCGGTGATGCATTCCAAGGCGCGCCTGACCTACAACCAGGTGTGGGACTGGCTGTCCGGCGCGCAGCCGCCCGGGGACATGGCCTGGGTGCTGCCGCAGCTGCAGGATCTGCATCGTTTGTTCAGGGTGCTGCTGAAGGCGCGTGGCAAGCGTGGCGCCATCGATTTCGAGACGCTGGAAACCCGCATGCTGTTCGACGAGCACGACAAGATCGAGCGCATCGTGCCGGCGGCGCGCAACGATGCCCACCGGCTGATCGAGGAATGCATGCTGGCGGCCAACGCGTGTGCGTCGGAGTTCCTGCAGAAGCGCAAGCATGCCGCGCTGTATCGCGTGCACGAGGGGCCGACGCCGGACAAGCTGAAGGCGCTGCACGAGTTCCTGGGCGAATTCGGCCTGTTCCTGACCGGCGGCGACGAGCCGCACGCCAAGGATTACGCCGAACTGCTGGCGCGCATCAAGGGCCGTCCGGACGAGCAGTTGTTACAGACCGTGCTGCTGCGCTCGCTGCGACAGGCCATCTACAGCCCGGACAACGTCGGCCATTTCGGCTTGGCGTATGAAGCCTATACCCATTTCACCTCGCCCATACGGCGTTATCCCGACCTTTTGGTGCACCGCGCGATCAAGGCTTGTCTGCGTGATGAGACCTACGATCCGGGCGACTGGGCGCAGATCGGCCTGCACTGTTCCATGACCGAGCGGCGCGCCGACGAGGCCACGCGCGACGTGGTCGCCTGGCTCAAGTGCTACTACATGCAGGACAAGATCAACGAGGAATTCGACGGCGTCATTTCCGCGGTGGTCAGTTTCGGCGTGTTCGTCGCGCTCAACGAAGTGTTCGTCGAAGGGCTGGTGCACGTCACCGAACTCGGCCAGGACTATTACCACTTCGATGCCGCCCGCCACCAGATGCTGGGCGAGCGCACCGGCCGCCGTTTCCGCCTGGGCGACAAGGTGCGCATCCGCGTGGTGCGGGTGGACATCGAGACCTCGCGCATCGACTTCGCGCTGGTGGATACGGTCGGACGCGGCGAAGCGCAGGCACCGTTGCCGGCCGAGCCGGCGCGGGAAAAGCGTCAGGGCCGGCAGGCGGATGCCAAGCGTCCGGCGGCGGGCAAGGGCCGGCATCGATGAGCCAACGGCAGATCATCCACGGCTTTCATGCCATCACCGCGCGGCTGCGCCATCATCCGCACAGCGTGCAGGTGATCTACCTGGACCAGAACCGGCGCGACAAACGCGCGCGCGACCTGATCAAACTCGCCGAGTCGGCCGGCGTGCGCTTGGTGCTGACCGAGGGTGCGCGGGTGGAAGAGATGGCGCGCGGCAAGTCGCAGGGTATCGCGGCGCTGGCCGATCCCATCGTGCTGGCGCGCGACCTCGACGAAGTGCTGGACGACCTGAGCGAGCCGCCGCTGCTGCTGGTGCTCGATGGCGTCACCGATCCGCACAATCTGGGTGCCTGCCTGCGCAGCGCCGACGCGTTCGGTGCGCATGCGCTGCTGGCGCCCAAGGATCGCGCCGCCGGCCTCGGCGCGGTGGCGATCAAGGCGGCCAGCGGCGCCGCCGACGCGGTACCTTATCTCACCGTCACCAATCTGGCGCGCAGCCTGCGCGAACTGAAGGCGCGCGAGCTGCTGGTGGTGGGCGCGGACGACGAGGCGCAGGCCACCATCATGGATGTCGATCTGACCGGGCCGGTGGCGCTGGTGCTGGGCGCGGAGGGCGCCGGCCTGCGTCGGCTGACGCGCGAACATTGCGACCTGCTGGCACGCATCCCGATGTATGGGCAGGTGGAGAGCCTGAACGTGTCGGTGGCCACCGGCGTGTGTCTGTACGAAGCGCGGCGCCAGCGCGCCGCCGGCCTGGCCGTGCCGACGGCGGGGCGGCTCTGATCTGCGCCGCCGTCTGGCTGGGCGTCAGTCCGACCGAGCCGCTGGAGCGCGGGAGGCCTTCGCCTGCAGCGTGTTGCGCAGCAGTGTCGCCACCGTCATCGGGCCGACGCCGCCGGGCACCGGCGTGATCCAGGCCGCGCGTTCACGTGCCACGGCGAATTCCACGTCGCCCACCAGGCGCCCGTCGGCCAGACGGTTGATGCCGATGTCGACGACCATGGCGCCGGGCTTGATCCACTCGCCGCGTACCATCTCCGGCCGGCCGACGGCGGCCACCACCACGTCGGCGCGCGCCACCTGTGCGGGCAGATCACGCGTGGCGGAATGGCACACGGTGACCGTGCAGCCGGCCAGCAACAGTTCCAGGGCCATGGGTCGGCCGACATGGTTGGAGGCGCCGATCACCACGGCATCGAGACCGCGCAGGTCGACGCCGCTGGTCGCCAGCAGGCGCATCACGCCGTAAGGCGTGCACGGCCGCAGACCCGGCTTGCGCACGGCCAGCCGGCCGATGTTGCAGGGATGGAAGCCGTCCACGTCCTTGTCGGCGCGGATGCGTTCGATCACCCGGTCGGCGTCGATGTGCGTCGGTAGCGGCGCCTGCACCAGGATGCCGTCGACGCGCTCATCGTCGTTCAGCCGGTCGATCAACGCCAGCAGATCAGCTTCGCTGGTATCGGCCGGCAGGTCATGCGCGAACGACTGGACGCCGGCGCGTTCGCAGGCCAGGCGCTTGTTGCGCACGTACACCGCCGACGCCGGGTCGTTGCCCAGCAGCACCACCGCCAGACCGGGCGGACGTTGGCCGCGCCCGCGCATCGCCTCGATGTCGCGCTGCAATTCGTCGATCAGACGGGCGGCGAGGGCCTTTCCATCGAGGATCCGGGCGGGCATGGCGGGTGAGGGTGGCGAAGTGTCGAAAGGCCGTATTCTAGCGGCGTTTCGTTGCTTTTTCCCCGGCGCGCGGGTATATTTCCGCGCCTTCGGGGTGTAGCGCAGCCCGGTAGCGCGCTTGCTTTGGGAGCAAGATGTCGG